>JBEIKF010000372.1:0-1515 GCA_040379905.1 Crocinitomicaceae bacterium | reverse complement strand
TGGCAATACGGAAGCAACTATGGCGAACCAAATGCAGATGTGATTTATTATCAAGATGGGATCGCTCTTCAAATGCCTATAAAAGGAATTGATAATATCAAAAAAGGTGGAAGGGTCTTTATTCCAAAAGAATGGCCAAAATCGCAAAAAGGTTTTCTAAGAAGTCACCATTTGAATTGGTTTCAATGGTTTTATACAATCAAGCCAGGCGACAAAGGTTATTTCACCCGATAATTTCTAACTTTGACCTATGTTAAGAAACGACATCAGCTTAAAGCCTTTTAACACCTTTGGAATCGAAGTAAATGCGAATCGCTTTGCAACTTTTTCATCTATTGAAGAATTAAAATCATTACTAAGTCAGAGAGAAGCCAATGAACCTTTATTGATTCTTGGTGGTGGAAGTAATTTGTTGTTAACGAAACCATTTGAAGGATTGGTGTTGAAAAATGAGATTAAAGGATTTAAGGTAATTTCGGAAAATCAAGAGGATGTTGTTATCGAATCGGGCGCAGGAGAAGTTTGGCACCAATTGGTAATGAATTGTATCGAAAACGGCTATGCTGGTCTTGAAAATCTCAGTTTAATTCCAGGAAGCGTGGGAGCAAGTCCAATGCAGAACATTGGCGCTTATGGTGTTGAAATCAAAGATAATTTCGAGTATTTGGATGCTTTTGAAATTTCGACTGGAGAGCTAAAACGTTTTAAAAAGGAGAATTGTCAATTTGGTTATCGAGAAAGCGTTTTTAAGAATATTTACAAGGATCAATTTGTGATTTGTAGTGTGGCATTTCGCTTATCTAAAAATCCAAAAATCAACACTTCCTACGGAGCGATTGAATCAGAACTGCAAAAAATGGGGATTGCATCACCAACCATTCGCGATGTAAGTAACGCTGTGATTGCTATTCGTCAATCGAAATTACCTGATCCAGCTGTGCTTGGAAATGCAGGTAGTTTTTTCAAAAATCCCGTTGTCGATGAAAGTTTGGTCGAAAAAATTAAAGCTACATATCCTGATGTTCCAAATTACCCTGCTGAATCAGGAAAACGAAAATTGGCTGCTGGATGGCTCATTGAAACTTCAGGTTGGAAAGGAAAAGTTGTTGAAACGTGTGGCGTTCATAAACTGCAAGCGCTTGTTTTGGTTAATTACGGCGGAAGCACAGGAAAACAAATCTACGATTTATCTTCTCAAATTATAAACGACGTTGAAGCGAAATTTGGCGTGAAGCTAGAACGAGAAGTGAATATTCTCTGAACTAAAATCCCTTATTATTTTTAATTTTGCACTTCTGAAATTCATATGAAAATATCTTTTAATTGGCTCAAAAAATACATCAATACCGAAATTTCGGTTGAGGAAGCAGGACAAATTTTGACTGACACTGGTCTTGAAGTTGAGTCCATCGAAAAAATTGAAGCCGTTAAAGGTGGATTGGAAGGTGTTGTAATTGGAAAAGTTCTGACTTGCGAAAAACACCCTGACGCGGACAAATTAAACGTTACAATAGT
>JBEIKF010000371.1:0-1664 GCA_040379905.1 Crocinitomicaceae bacterium | reverse complement strand
TATTTTCTCATCGATTAACTGCTTGTTTTTGTTATAAATTCGAAGTGTATCTTGATACAGTTTTTGGCCACCATAACCACGTGGCCACCAAAGTTCTGGATTATCTATTTTTAAATCGATTTGAAAACCTTCGTTTTTAATCGCAACATCTTCTTCTGTTATATTCCCAAGAAAATCGGAAACAAGAGAAAACCCATTTTGATAATCTAATAAATTGATTCGATAGGTTACCCATGCTGATTTACCTGTAATTTCTTTTGTGGAAACGACACAACTTAAAATTTCATTTTCTTTTCCAATTTGAACGCTAGCTGCCTTCGATAAACCAATCGTATTCATACGTAAAGCCCAATCCCAACCGAATTGATATTGGGGTTTTCTAGTCAAAGGTGCCGCTTTAATTTTATTAGGATCGTTTGGCGCTGGATAATGGAAATTTTCTGATTCAAATCGTTGCCTATGATACAGAATGGACGGTGTAAAAACTAATTTAATCTCATTGTATCCACAAACAACTTTCTTCTTGATTTCAATCTGATGTGGGTGGAAGAAATTGTCGGCTGAATAAATCTTCTCACCATTCAAAAAGACTTCAGCATAGGTATCGATATTTGGGAAATTCAGTTTTAAACTTTTTGAATTGTATTCCTTTTCAGTCAAATAAAATGTTGACTTCAATTGCCAAGATTCGCTTTCAATCCAACCAAATTGTTCTTCATTGCATTCAATAAACGGATTTGGAAGTTCACTGCTTTCAATTAATTTCTCCTGGATACTTCCGCTTGTCCCAAAAGGTTGCCAAACTTGTTTTTTGGGGTGGTAAAATTCCCAGGAAAGTTCGTGTTGAGCTAATAACTGATTTGACACAAATAAGATAAAAATGAGATACTTATAAAGGCTATTAATATTTAGACGGAAGTCAAACATATAAAATTCAAGTTAGTCTTTAACGCACCTAACATAATGTCCCATGATCCAAGAGGTTGAATCGAAAATAAACAATTCCTCCTGGCGATTTCTTAGGTACTCCATTTCCGTAGATTTCGTCTCTTTTGGGGTAATGATCACTCTGGGTGTTTCATCATTTTCACCAAAGTTCTGATTCCAATAATAGGCGTCTTCGTCTATTCCTCCAAAACCCACGTCGCGCCAACCTCCAAAACCTATTTTCAAACATTTTTTACCGAATTCACCTCTATCAATGGGCTGTGAATTTTTGCTATAAAAAATATCCTCATAATAATAATCAGTTCTTAATAGATATGCTTCAAGCTCTCTCCATTCGTTCTCAGTAGAAATATGCCATCCTTCAGGTGATAAACCTCTCGGGTCATTAACTGCAAACAGATTATATAGTTTTCCATAACTTTTTTCAATCACATCTTCATCAGTAACATAATAGCACCATGCGGGTTGTTGATTGAATCCAGCTTTTTCCCAATCTTCATTTGATTGCGCCTGAAGAATAGTATCGCCATTTCGGAAAGTAGCAACGTCCAAGTTGTATTTCATCCAGGTTTGCTCGCCCACAATAACCTGTTCTGTCGACTTTATTTTTTTTTCTAGGTTTTCAACTTCGTTTCGTAAATCTGAAATGATATTAGTCATTGAATCAAGCGTTGCAGAACAAGCTTGGTTTAATAAATTCATTTCAATTCGAAGAC
>JBEIKF010000370.1:0-1705 GCA_040379905.1 Crocinitomicaceae bacterium | reverse complement strand
GGGTCTACCGACTTCAATACAACAGGCTTATCCGAAGTACCACGAACCACTAAACTACCTTCAACAATCAAAGTAGCACCGGCTTCAAATTCTACAACACGACCCGCATCAATGGTCATTGTTTCACCCTTTTTTACAATTTGCATTCCATTGATGCGCATAGCATCCTGTGAAAATGCAGCCACTATACATAAACACTGTACGAGGAAGACAACAATATATTTTCTCAATTTGTTCATGATTATCTTTTGATTTGAATCACTATTGGTTCTTGGTGTTGGATTAATTTAACTTGCGTTTGCACAGATACGCGATCAATTACTACGTATTGTAATTTAGATAATTGATCAGTTGAAACACTAACCACATCACCCGTAATTTCTTGAGGCAATTCAGAAACGCCGACAAGTCTCACACTCATACTTGTAATGTCGTACTTGAAATTTGGCATTTCAGGGTGAACTGCTCGGAATTCGATTTTCTTGGCATTTTGCAAACGACTAACGGAGATACTGCGATCGCTACTTCCCTCCACCATAATAAAAGGAATGGGTACTTGCTGAACAAAAACTGAATCATCTAACAAAGCCATACCATCGGTTGTATTGATTTTAAATTTACACCACCCAGCAGATGTCGGTGTAAACTTAATCACCCCCTCATTTTTATTCATTTGAATATTTGGATCACAACCACAACTCGCATTTCCTGCATTCAACAAATTCACAAAACGCAATTCTGCAGTTTTTCCTTCGTAAAATGTTTGAAATCCATGATCCGATTTCTCAGCAAAACTTTTGGGCAACGCCGTCACATTTAGGGTTTCTTCGGCGCCGTTCTTTTTAAATGAAATTGTATAGGTTCCAACATATGCTGGAATGAACAACAAAGTATCACCTTGCCATTTGTTCAATGCAAATTCTTTCCCATTTTCCGTGGCAGACACTTTCATTTCCTCGTGATCAAATACAACAATTTTCACCGTATCACCGGGTCTAACGGATTCGATGTTATAGGCCATCAGTACGATATTATTCCGGCTTTGATCATCTTTTAATTGAACACCACCATTTAATAACTTGAGCCTTAACTTCATTTCCCCTAGGAACGTCCTTACAACATTCGCGGGTGCGTGTTTAAACTTCCATTCCAAATAGATTTTTTTCTTTCCATCTGACAAACCATTTTCCAAATCTTGCGAAAACAATCGCTCAAATTCTTTTCTTCGATCTTTCTTAACAGCCGGCGATTGATAATATTTCATTAAGGCAGTCAATTTCTCAAAAAGGACATCACCTGTGCCTGGCTTAAAGAAAAATATATCCGACACACTATAACCATTTGGCTCATTGTATTTTCCAGTTGCAGGATTATATCCACCCAAGGCTTCCAGATATCGTTTATCTAAATCATCTACATAATCATAACATGCCTTAATCTCGGGCACCGTAAGCTCTGCTTTGGTGGATTTATTCATATAATCCAACAAGGAATAATTGATTCTAAACCACTCGATAGGAATCTGAAGTACTGTCAATGAAATAAATAGCAGATACAGTACACTGATCAAACGAAAGCGTAAATTCTTCGACTTTTTAATTTTTACCGTTCCACCCATCTTATTTCACAATTATTATTGGACTCGCTTTTACTGTAGCTCCGCCATTTTGGCCTGCCAAACGTATATTATCAAAAATCACCGTTG
>JBEIKF010000369.1:0-1722 GCA_040379905.1 Crocinitomicaceae bacterium | reverse complement strand
CTAGTGACGGTAAATTAAAACCAGATTTAAGATGGAATGAATTAAGGGTTTTCTCAGAGGGTCAGCCCCAAGTCTTCGAGGTCGGAAATATTCAGCAAGTTCTCAAATCATTTAAGAATAAGTGGCTTCCTCTTCCCTACTTTAAAAACAACTCCATTAGTAGGGATTTCTTTGGGCCAACGGATTGGGTCCGAATTTATATCAATCAAATTGATCAAGAAAACCTCGAACTTATTTTAGCAATTGACACAACACTTGCTGAAGGACCGGAAGTCGTGCATAGCCCAGAATTAAATGAAAATCCTCAAGAAAATAAATTTAGCTTATGTAAATCCGATGATTTAATATTACATTATTTCGAACCTATAACAGAATGCAAATGGGTAGAAGATTATATTTTGCCGTTTTTTAAGATTGAAGATGGGGAAAGCCAAACAATGCATCTTGCTTCCTACATTTTTCTAATCAGGTTTTTAAATAGTTTAGAGGAAATCCCAACCATTCAAATGCTTTCAGATCGAGCGGGAGTCATCGATGTAGATTTAACAATTGATGTCGGTAATTCTAATACATGCGCACTTCTCTTTGAAAATCCAAATGACATTCGCTTTAATTTGAACAAAGTCAAACAACTTGATTTGGTGGACTTATCGAACCCGCAAAAAACACATAAGGGGAGTTTTTCAACCAGACTCGTTTTTCATCAACCAGATTTTGGATTTCGTATTTCTGAACTAAACCAATACAAAAAATTCAAATGGTCAAGTTTTGTTCGTATTGGCGAGGAGGCGGAAAGATTGATAAGTGAAGATGATTTGGATGCGTCAATTCGTTTGGAATCCAAAAGTTACCATTCTAGCCCTAAAAGATATCTTTGTGATGATAATCCTCAGGAGAGTGACTGGAATTTTCTAAATGAGCGGACAAGTGTTCCCAAGCCTGTTTTTTTAAATGGAATTTCGGAGCAACTTAAAAGCGATGGCAGTATTTGTGCTGATGGTGTTTTCGGAGCAAATGCCCGCTATTCTAAAAAATCATTGATGACTTTTGTGTTTTTAGAAATACTGACCCAAGCTCATCGTCAAATCAACTCATTTGAGTTCAGAAGTGCTCATGGATCCAATAATTCGAAAAGAAGAATTAAAAGAATCCTTATTAGTTGCCCAACCGCAATGATAAAACAGGAACAAATCGCACTTCGCGCTTGTGCAAATGATGCCGTAATTTTATTCAATAATTTCAATAACGTTGTTAAATCTGAATTTAAAAAACTTAATTTTTCAAATGAATCAACTGAAATTATCCCATCAATTTCGACACTTTCGGTAAAACTCGATCAATTAGAAAGTCGAAAAGATTGGATTTACGATGAAGCCACGGCAGCTCAATTTTTATACCTCTTTGGATCAATTCAACACAAGTTTGATGGAAACGCGGAACTTTTTTTCAAACTATATGGTAAGCCAGCTTTATTTAACCAATCAAAAAAGAAAATTGTTGTTGGTTCATTGGATATAGGTGCAGGAACAACTGATCTTATGATTTGTGAATATAGTTATGAATACAATGACTCCACTACTATTCATCCAGATCCAATTTATTGGGAAAGTTTTCACTTTGCTGGAGATGAACTTTTGAAACAAATTATTCAAGAAATCATAATCGAAGGAGTAGAATCAGACAATGATTTTGAGGCTTGTTCTGGTGTCATCCTCAATTATG
>JBEIKF010000368.1:0-1809 GCA_040379905.1 Crocinitomicaceae bacterium | reverse complement strand
TGATCGCATCACTGTTTGTGGGAAATTTCTTGCTCCTTGTTTTAAACCTTCCACTCATTCGTTTTTGGGTGATGTTGCTAAAGATCCCATCACATTATCTTTATGCAGGAATTACAACGGGTGGATATTGAAGGTGATTGCTCAATCAGCATTGATTATTTTTCCAATGGTCAACGAAAGCATGAAGGCGTTGCAGGTTATGTAACAAACAGCAACGGGCAAAAAATGAATCATAACATTGGTGGGAAGAATGAAGTATTATTTTGATTAAAAGTCAAAAATTAAAATATTTCAAATCAAAAATAAGCCGTATACCCAAAATGTATTTTCCCTGAACGGAAATCGAGGTTATTATTTAGTTGTTTTCCCAAGGCATAAGAAATGGTGAAAATCCCAAGTTTCGTTCCGAATGAAAATCCCGCACCTATTCCAAATGGATTGTCTTTGAGGTAATTTAAAGCTGTATTTTCATAAAAAGCTTGGTCGTAAAAAAGGAAGGCATTTGAATTTCGATCTACTATGAAGCGGTATTCAAGGGTTGTTATAAATTTGGTGGAGGCAAATAATTCTTCTTCATTAAAACCACGAAACGAATTGATTCCTCCAAAACGATACAATTCATTTTGAAAAATTTCGGGAGCGTAATACGATTCGAAATTGGCTGAGAGTTTCAAGACATTCCGACCATAAAGCTGAAAGTATTGCTGATACTGTAAATTGATGCGACCCATCAAACTATTTTTTACCGAATCGAGAATTGTTTTTCGGGAACCTACAGCTACTTCCACAAGTAAAGAATTTCCTTTCATCGGATTGGGAATGTAGTCCAATTTTCTTCTGAAAAATGAAAGTCCGTAGGAATTGGAACGAACTTTGGAAAGTTTTGAAAAGATTGAATTCGAAGCACCATATAATAAATCGGATGAGGACAATTGATAAAAGGCTTTCAGTAAACTTCCGTCCGTGAGTTGATATTGAATTCCTAGGTTGGTCTTTACATCCAAAAAACTGGAATCGCGCTTGAATAAATTAAATCTGGCATCAATACCAAATGGCGTTTGAAATAAATAGGGATAAACGAGTTTGAGGTTCAAGGCTTGCGTTTGCGGTTGGATACTTCGCCAGTTTAAATCGAGGTTTTCACCTTTGTTGAACGCATTTAATAGTTTTACTTGAATATCACCTGTTAATCCAACGCGCTGTGTAACCGGATTTGGTTGAAGACCAACCGCTCCTTGAATGGAACTTACTTTTTGTGATTCCAAATAAACAAATAGTTCGACTCCTTCTTCGGTAAAAAGTAGTTCGGAGGCTTTCGACTTTTTAAAATAGATGGTTTGCTCTAAACGCTTGTCCACCAAACTAAGAATTTCTTCACTGAATGGTTCATCGATAATTACTCCTGTAATCGTTTGAAGCGAGCGAAGTGAAATATCAACATTCCCTTTTAAATTAATTGCTTTCCATCTAAAAAGTTCACCTGTTTTTATTTCCAACTCACATGTTAGTTGATCGTCTTCTAATTCTCCATTTTGAAAGCCAACTTCTGCAAATGGATAGCCATTGTTCAAGTAAAAATTGAGGATCTTACTTAAAAGTTGTTTCAATTCACTTGGACGCAAAGCCATGAAATCACGATTGATTTTGCTTGTGATCCCTGCTTTTTTAAAAATTCTTTTTTGCTCGGAGTTTATTTTCAATTGAATACGTTCGAATTTTCTATCAAAATCAATGCTAATATCGGCCGAATATTGATCTTGCTTTGTGATTTTTGTTGATACCAGAAAATAGCCATCATCGATCAGATTC
>JBEIKF010000367.1:0-1858 GCA_040379905.1 Crocinitomicaceae bacterium | reverse complement strand
GTTACTGTTAATGTTACCAATGCTCCAGCACCGTCTATTTCAGCATCATCATTACAAGCATGTACAGGTGAAACAATTACATTAACATCAACAGCTGCTGATTCTTATTCTTGGTCAAATGGCGCTACATCACAAACGATTACAGTTAACGCAAGCGGAACATATACTGTAACAACGACTAACACTGATGCATGTAATGGAGTTGGAACATCAAATCCAATTACTGTAACTTTCAACACTGTAACACCTACTGTTACATCCTCTGCAACTCAAGCATGTTCAGGTGAGGTAGTTACTTTGACTTCTACATCGGCGGATTCGTATGTTTGGTCAAACGGCGCTACAACACAATCCATTCAAGTTTCTACGTCAGGAACGTATTCAGTTGTTACAACAAATGCTGATGCTTGTGCAGGTGTAGGAACATCAAATACGGTAAATGTTAACTTTACTACCACTCCAACAGCTGCAGGTTCATTTACTACAAATGGAAATATTGTAACATTCTCGAATACTTCAACTGGAGCGTCAACTTACTCTTGGGATTTCGGAGATTTCACGAATTCCTCAGCGTCTGCTCCTGTTCATGCATATGCTGTAAATGGAGATTACCAGGTTGTATTAACCGCTATTAACGGAAACTGTTCAGATACTGTAATTTTTAATGTTTCAATTACTGTTGGTGTCGAAGAATTAATGGGAATTGCAAATGTATTGGTTTATCCAAATCCAACTAGTGCAGATGTTTTTGTAAGCTTCGATAATCAAAACGGAAATGCAATTAATATTGAAGTTGTTGATCAATTAGGAAGATTAGTTTATACCAATAGTGCGACACAAATGATTGGATTCAATACTATTGGATTGGATTTATCAAGTGTTTCAGATGGAATGTATTCGGTTCTCCTTCATTCTGGAAACAACACGATTACAAAACGAATTATTGTTAAAAAATAATTGAATTAAATAAAGGGCTGAACTTAGTTTCAGCCCTTTTTATTCTAAACACAAATGCAAAACTTAAAAGGACATACCATACTGCTCGTTGATGATGAACCAGATATCCTTGAGTTTTTGTCATACAACATCCGAAAAGAAGGATACAAAGTCTTTACCGCTTCAAACGGAGAAGAAGCAATCAGACTGACCCAACAATTAAACCCATCTTTAATTATTCTCGACGTAATGATGCCAAAAATGGATGGCATTGAAACCTGTCAAGTAATTCGAAAAGATTTAAATCTAGCTCAACCCTTAATTGCCTTTCTAACCGCACGAGCAGAGGATTATGCTCAAATTGCTGGTTTCGAAGCTGGTGGTGATGACTACATTTCTAAACCAATTCGCCCAAGATTACTCATCAGTAAAATAGAGGCTCTTCTTCGAAGATTGGAAAAATCCGGAGGAATTGAGGTAAATCAAGGTGAACGCTCGATTAAGATTGATCGTGAAAAATTCACCGTTGAAATTGAAGGCAAAGAACTCCTCTTACCTAAAAAAGAATTCGAACTTTTGGAGCTATTAGCAAGTCGACCAGGTAAAGTTTATAACCGGGAACAGATATTAGCCATTGTTTGGGGAAACGAAACCATTGTTGGTGAGCGAACAATTGATGTTCACATCAGAAAATTACGAGAAAAGCTTGGAGATGACTATATTCGTACCATAAAAGGAATCGGATATACCTTCAACGAAAAGTGAAAACTACCAGACCAAGCATCTTAATATTATACGGAAGTTTAATTTTCTCAATTATAAGCTTCCTGCTTGCTTTATTAATAGATTTTGTTATCATACCTTTTTCTAACGCACTTCTAATTATTATCCCTTTAATTTCAGGAATAATAGCTTATTTCGT
>JBEIKF010000366.1:0-1875 GCA_040379905.1 Crocinitomicaceae bacterium | reverse complement strand
CAATGTATCGCTATTATAGTAAGCAATTTTCAATCCTTTCATATCTCGCTTATCAACGGTTGGCGTGGTAGATGGTTTTGGTTTGTTATCTGAACATCCGAGAACAATAAATCCAAAAATGGAAGCAAAAAGCACTAATTTATTCATGAGTTGTATTTTTTTGTTGAAAGGCACTTTCCCAGTCTTCGCGCATTTGAATAAAGCGATGAAGACAGTTGGCCAGCAATTGAGGCGTTAGCATTCCTTCGAGGTCATCAAGCGATTGAACATCTGTTTCGCCAATTTTAAAGGTTTGCTCAAATTGACCAAGTTCAATTTTAACCAAATATTTGGCGTTATAATTATGTACCGATATTCGATAACGCTCGTGGGGAATTTCCTTGATTAATCGCATCAATACAAAGGTAATGTAAAATATTCAGACCTTGCGAAAATAGACTTGTTTACTCTATCGTTTTTAATATATTAGATCTATCTGTTATTCATCTCATCCAAGCGAAATAAAACAATTTTTCGAATCAGTTCTTTAGGAATGGCTTTGTCTAGAGGGAATTGAATGGCTCCCTTCGAAAATTTTAGTCCAACCAATTCACTTTCGAATGCTTTAACTCCAGAAGCCGTAGGATAAAACCCTATATGATTTTTAAAAGCTGCGAAATATACTACATTTTGTTTTAGTGAAAAACAGGGCATTCCGTAACTTATTTTTTCAGCGGCCTCTGGTAGAAGTTCTTTACACGTTTCATAAACCTCTTTTAACTGTAGTTGAGATTGATTGGAAAATTGAGCAAAGTAAGATTCAAATTCGGGTGACATTATTTACTTCTATGATTTAATAAATGAATCACTTAAGGTTGTTTACATTTTATTGAGACTTCCTACCATAAAATAGAAATCGCGTTCTGAAAAGTTTTGTAGCCCATAAAATTCAGCGTTTGGCATGTGTTTTTGTTTCAATTTTAAATCTTCCCAACGTTCTACAGTAAACTTCCCATTTGTTTTTCTTACTGTTAATTTTTCGAGATTTTCAAAGGACCCTGTTTCATAGATGCCATACATCACATTCGTATAAACCTCAATAATATCATTGTTTTCTTTTACCGAATCAATTTGAATTAATTCAATGTGATACCGATCATGATATTCTTCAGTTAATCTTGAAACACGTTTTTTCGAGTATTTTGCATTCTTGCTCATACACGATAAAAAAGACCCAATGGTAAAATCGACTCCGCCCTCTAGGTAATTTCTTCGGTTTTGTTCAGGGGAAAGCTCTAGTGATGTATAGAATTTCTCCATGAATAATTCAATCGGTTTAGTGCCGTAACGATTTGCTATTTTGATTTTTTCTTTGGGTGGCGGTGAGATTGTTGAGTCCTGTTTATCTATTTTTACTATGGAGGTGGTGTCCCGATTATCTGATTTTGTTGCCTTCTTTCTTTTGGGTTTATTAGCGCAAGAGTTAATTAATAAAACACTGAAAAATAAGAAAATAAAGAAATAAGTGCGATTCTTCATATACTTAAAAATCAAATCAACGCATTTAAAAAATTATGTTACGACAGCTTATTTTGAAGACCTCAAAAAACTCACTTGTTTTCCGCGTAATTCTTAAAATTATTCAAAATTGCCTGCCAGCCAGCTTGTTGAAGTTCAATGGGGTTTTCTGTTTCAGGATCAAAAGTTATTTTTACTGATGTTGAGTTTCCATCTTGTTGAAAATCAACTTTAGCTTCTCGCCCACCAAACTCGTATGTGAAACTTTCAAGTAGAAGAACTTCCGTATAAATTGCTTCAAAATCAAACCCAAAACTACCGTCTTTAGCTTCCATTCGTGCTACATATTTGCCTCCTACTTTCAAATCATTTGATGCT
>JBEIKF010000365.1:0-1907 GCA_040379905.1 Crocinitomicaceae bacterium | reverse complement strand
CTGAGTTATAATCTCCTTATTCAATTCGCTTTGAGGGAATTTCTTTTCCATGGCAGGGAAGAAAACATGACCGAGAATTAGTGGGTTAAATGTGAAGTATTGACATTTAACCAAATCACCATTTGGGAGTTGACACCAAAATTTATTCATATCCATATCCACGGTTTCTCCGAATTCATTGCGTTGAGGAGTAGAAGAAGCAATTCGGAACATCTTAAGTTTCGTTGATTTACATGAAGTCTCTTTCAATTTTAAAATACAAAAAGGAACGGATTTTTTGAGACTGTCACATTGTTTTTTATTCAACTCATAGTTTGCCAATTCAAAATGAACTTTCTGAAATCCTTGCAGGTATCTGAAAATGTTTGAGGTATCCACATTAGATAATTTTTCTCCATTTTGCTTAACCGTAAATTTCATTTTTTTCTGTGAAACCGAAAAACTTCGATACGGTTCTTTTGGAAATGAGACATCAACTTGAGCAATTTTTTCCAATCCCAAACGAAAGATATTTGTGCAAAGCCATTTCCGTGAATCAGCGAAAAACCGAGGCTCGATAATTCCATACATTCCCTTGATATGCATCATAACGGGATAGTCACTTTTTCCGTCGTTAGCGGTTTCTAATAGCATGATTTGTCCCAAATGATCTTGAGCAGGTGGGCCAATATACCACGTTTTTGTCCATTCTCCATTTTGGAAAATCTCAACTTTCGTGTGACTTGTTGCCATTAGTTCAGTGAACTTGATTTGCGCTTTTTCAGGTAAATAACCTTTAAAAGAAACTTTATTAATCGCTTCGAGAATAAAATGAACGTTTGGTTGAGAGATACAACCGCCTTTACCATCAGTCCAGAGGTCTCCTTTTTTCTGTAGTTCCATTTTATTGGAAAAAGGATCTGTAATGAGTATTTTATCAATACTCGTTGTGTCCTCAATGGCAAATTCTATGAATTGAGAATCAGAAGTTCCGTCGGTGCTTAGTAAGGATTTTGTGTATAAACCAAGTCCAACAAGAATTGAAATTCCAACTACAAGAATTACTATTTTTTTTGCCATAACTATCGTTTCTTAGGGTTTTGAGCAAATCGTTTTTTACGAATAAGATTCAATCCAAAGGCGAGAATTAGAATGCTTCCAATCGGTGCTAATAAATTTACGATCTTATAATAACCAGCATGCTGTTTGATTTTTTCTTTATCGATTTTCTTAATTTCGATTTGACGACTACGAATATCCAGAACCGAATTATCTCCCATCATGTAATCCACGATATTCTGAAAAAATTCTTGATTACCATGATATAAATTGACTCCTCGCTGCACGAGTTCGGGATCCATTTTTAGGTCGTTGTATTGACTTGGCATGTAAACATACCCCAATCCTTTTGGATTTGGCATTGAATCGTATCGGTTGAAGATGAATTTCCCATTACCTACCACCAAAACTTTTCCTTCTTTATCACTTTTACTTTTATAATGATATTTCTCAGGGATATTTTCGTTATTGAGGCGATTTACGAATTCAGGAACAACCCGGTTTTCAAAGTGAGAGCGAAAAAAACCTTCCGCAAGTCCTGAAACACAGATTTTATTAATCTCATCTTCTGGATTCTGAACAAGTTCTGGATTTCGACCAAAATTCATTGGAAAACCTAAGCTCACTAGGGGAGCAAGACCTGTTCGATTGGAATTAGTCGACGTAGTCAAAATGGGGGTTAAAGCTAAATCCTCTGTCTTAACAAATTGAATTTCATTGGCATATTTCAAATAAACTGGTTCAATGTTTCGAGTTATTGGATGCGCAGAAGGTGTTGCAAGAATACTGAAGAACCATGGGATAAACGTTTGATCGGCGTATGGAACAATCTTTGGCGCACAATTGACGTCAACAACATAATTCTCGTT
>JBEIKF010000364.1:0-1935 GCA_040379905.1 Crocinitomicaceae bacterium | reverse complement strand
TTCCGACCAATTTGCTTGAATTGTCGAGTTACCATCACTGAATGACCATACGTTGTCGGCACCATTTCCTCCAGAGGCAAAATATACTTGCGTGTTAAGATTGACATCACCATAGCACAACGAAGATACCTCACAACCAGCTAAATTAACCAATCGTGCGCAGTCACCTGTATTTGCCATTCCAATTCGCAACCAATTTCCTCCAGATACCCATCCTGCTGATGGATAAGAGCATGCTACTCCACCAGGTGTTGTTATATTATTATCGAAAAGTTGAACATTGTTTATTGGAATTATAAGTCGACAATTATTATCCGTCATTGAAAGATCGTCTGATGGAGGTAAACTAATGTTGCGCTCTGCGTTATTGTATACAGTTATTATCGTGCCAATTGGAATGCACTGCCAAAAAGGATCGAATGAGAAACGATTACACCCAGCGGCAACTCCTCCACTGCCATGATATCCGCTATTATCATCAATAATCCATCCCCGAATATCTGCACAAGGAAGCACATTATTTCCGCAATCATAAAATGCGTTATCATCAACTACGATAAATTCAATGTATTCCTGCGCACCAGCTGGTCCATTTGAAAATTCGTTGATTATCAATGTTTGAGCTTTAATTGAATATGCAAGCCCAACTAATGTAAAGAAGAAACCAAACGAAAGTATCTTAGAATTCATTTTTGAAAACCTTATTGGTTGCCAAATTACAAAGTATAAATGAAAATTGATATTAGCTTTCAGTTAATTTTCTTTCATTTCTAAAATTACATGTATTAACCAATTTTAAAAGCCTAATTTTCGAAAAGAAAAATCCATCAAAACAACTTGACTTTATCTATGTTGTTATTTTTGCAAAAACAATTTATTATGTCAACAAGAAATTGGGAAACACTAAAGAAATATACCGATATCAAATTCGAGTTTTTCGAAGGGATTGGTAAAATCACTATCAATCGTCCTCACGTTTACAACGCTTTTCGTCCTGAAACCAATTTTGAAATGCTCGATGCAATGAATATTTGCCGCGAGAATCCGGAAATCAATGTTGTTGTTTTAACGGGAGAAGGCGACAAAGCTTTCTGTTCAGGGGGTGACCAAAATGTCAAAGGAGTTGGTGGTTACATTTCCGAAAATGGAGTTCCAAGATTGAATGTTTTGGATTTACACAAAGCGATTCGTTCGCTTCCTAAACCGGTAATTGCTATGGTAAATGGTTACGCTATTGGTGGAGGTCACGTACTACATGTCGTTTGTGACTTGACAATCGCTTCAGATAATGCCCGTTTCGGACAAACAGGCCCTAAAGTTGGGAGTTTTGATGGCGGCTTTGGTTCTTCTTATCTTGCGAGACACGTTGGTCAGAAAAAAGCAAGAGAAATTTGGTTCTTGTGCAATCAATATACAGCCGAAGAAGCTGAAAAAATGGGTATGGTTAATAAAGTTGTACCCTTGAATGAACTGGAAGATACGGTAGTTGAATGGAGTAAGACAATTATGAAAAGAAGTCCGTTGGCTATTCGAATGATAAAACGTGCTATGAACGCTGAACTAGATGGTCAACACGGTTTGATGGAACTTGCTGGCGACGCTACCCTACTCTATTATTTAACAGAAGAAGCACAAGAAGGCAAGCACGCTTTTCTTGAAAAACGCGACCCGAATTTCTTACAATATCCAAAATTTCCTTAATCCTTAAATTTAAAATTATGTCAGTTCGCTCATTAGAACCTCAAATCCTTTTGAACCATTTTGCTGATTTAAATGCCGTACCTCGTCCTTCTAAGAAAGAAGAACGCGTTCGTCACTTTATGGTTGATTTCGGAAATAAGCTTGGCTTGGAAACAGTCGTTGATAAAATTGGAAACGTGATTATAAAGAAACCTGCTTCCATTGGAATGGAAAATCGCAAAACAGTAATTTTAC
>JBEIKF010000363.1:0-2004 GCA_040379905.1 Crocinitomicaceae bacterium | reverse complement strand
TGATATATTACAACAATGCTCGAAACTTAATGAATCAAATCGAAATTTGTCTCATAAAATCAATAACAATGAAAACAGTAACTAATTTGACAAAATTTCTAAACAAAAACCTTCTTAAATATTACATATCTCAGTATGAAACATTCGAGACTTCGTCATTCGAAGAGAAGGAATTGTTATTGGTGCAAGCGCAATCCAAGGTTTACAATTTAGAATTTTATTTCTATGCTATATTTTCAATTTTTGCTGTTACGCTTTCATTGCGTCTTTTAATATTGAATACCTTTTAGGCGGTCATCCATTAGTCCTTCAAACAACGAACTGAAAAGCCCGTTTCTTTGGTCGCTGTTAAATTAATAAGAAAGTTATACTTATAATTTAGGTTTCGACAAACGACATTTTTTGCATTAGACTCACTTAATATCCACCAATAACCATTTTGACCCTTGAAATAAAATTTCCCATCATTACCTCTGTATCCTCCTGGTCGCCCTGTGAATTGGCTCTCATTGGTCCCATTGCCATCTGATTCCCAACCGCTGTTACTTTTCATTTTCTCTCCTGGATTTTCTCCTAATTTAGCTTCCAAATTTTTCCAATCCTTCGCTTTCGGAATTCGCCAACCTTCAGGAGCTAGTCCTCTTGAATCTATCAAAGCATAGTAATTATATAATTTCCCATAATTAGACCCATTTTTTGAGTCATTTTCGTAGTAACACCATACAGGTTTCCTCTTCTTACCAGCCGCAATCCATTCCTCTGTTGATGCAGCTTTAGGTATACTTTCTCCATTTCTAAATTTCGAAACATCCAAATTTTCTGTCATCCAAGTTTGAGAACCTATTTTGACTTTTTTGTAATTATCAATTGTTAGTTTTTTTTTCGTCTTACCCGAATCTTGATTTCCTGAACACCCAGAAAATGAGAACATTGTAAAAGAAATCGCCGTAAACAAAAACACCTTTTTCATAACAAATATGTTAGTTAACTAATTCATTCTAAATAAATCACTTAATTTTCTTGAGCTCTGGGAATTTCATTTTATATGAAATGTCAACATTTCCATTGGAGATATTGTTCAATCGCTTTGACAGCAATTTTCTTTTCAATGAAGACAGGTGATCCGTAAATAAAACTCCATCAATGTGATCATATTCATGTTGTATTATACGTGCCGCATAACCTGAAAAAGTCTCTTCGTGGAAATTCCAATTTTCATCGAAATAAGTGATAACCAAATTCTCTTTTCTATAAACGTTTTCCCTGATTTTCGGAATAGACAAACACCCCTCCTCAAAAGCCCATTTCTCGCCTGACTCTTCCTCGATAATCGGATTGATGAACACTTTTTTGAAATTTTCAATGCCTTCTGCTCGCGGATCAAACTCCTCTCCTTCTTCCAACTCTGCGAATGGACTTCCATCCACCACGAATAATCGAATGCTTTTTCCAATCTGAGGGGCAGCCAAACCGACACCTTTCGCATTGTACATTGTTTCAAACATATTTGAGATGAGATTCTCTAACTCAGGGTAATCTTTATCAATTTCCTCTGCTTCTTTCTTAAGAACTGGATCTCCATATGCAACTATTGGTAATATCATAATGTTGCAAAATTAATTATTTGAAGCGCACGTTATTCAAAGTTTCTAGATAATCTTGTAATATAATCGCCGCACTTATCTTGTCTATTAAACCTTTATCTTTTTGCTGCTTTTTCTTCCCCGCTTTATGAACAACTTTCATGGATTCAGCAGAAGAATATCGTTCGTCTTGCAAAACAACGGAAACAGTTGGAAAGTTCTTCTCAAGTTCAGACTTTAAAATTCGAACATTTTCGGTAATGTGACTGTCTGAACCATCCAAACGGGTTGGGTATCCCAACACAAGTGTAGCAGCGTTTTCTTTAATGATTAAATCTGATAAAAATTGCATTAGTTTCGTTGAATCCACTACTGTTAATGGCGATGCAATAATACACAAATCATCCGTAATTGCTATTCC
>JBEIKF010000362.1:0-2020 GCA_040379905.1 Crocinitomicaceae bacterium | reverse complement strand
TGGCACCACCAGCACCAATTATCGTATGAATTTCGTCGATAAAAAGAATGATATCCGGATTTTTCTCAATCTCCTGCATCACTGCTTTCATTCGCTCCTCAAATTGACCCCGGTATTTTGTTCCTGCTACTAGCGATGCTAAATCCAAGGAAATAATTCGTTTATTAAATAAAACACGAGAAACTTTCCGTTGAACAATACGAAGGGCTAATCCTTCAGCAATTGCACTTTTACCAACACCAGGTTCACCAATAAGAATTGGATTGTTTTTCTTTCTTCGTGATAAAATTTGACTAACTCGTTCTATTTCTTTTTCGCGACCAACAATCGGGTCAAGCCGACCTGCCTCAGCCATTTTCGTTAAATCCCTTCCGAAATTATCTAATACAGGTGTTTTAGATTTTGGATCCGAAGGTCTTTTTTGAGCTGCAAATGATTCATCGTCGTCGTTATTGTTGCCGGGGAACTCAGATCTTGGTAATTGTCTTTCTTCCATAATTGCTTCGTATTCGTCTTTGGCGTTTTCGTACATAATCCCATATTTGTTTAAAATTTGGCAAGCAGCAGCATTTTCGTGCTTTAAAATGGTTAACAACATGTGTTCTGTCCCGATAATAACAGCCTTAAATTGTTTAGCTTCCAAGTATGATTGCTTAATAATATTTTCTGTTTGCTTAAGTAAAGGTAGGTTCGTATTTAATAAATTACTTACAGCTGATTTCTTTAAAACCTTCTCCAAATCACTCTTAATTTGATTCAAATCAATTTGGAATTCGTTAAGAATGTTAATCGCTGTACCTTCGTTCAATCTTATCAATCCGAGCAACAAATGCTCAGGCGTCACGAATTCATTGGATAGTCGAACAGCTTCATCACGACTGTGACTAATCATATCCTTTACCCTCGGTGAAAATTTCGCTTCCATTGAAGTATATATTATTTCTCACAAATATAACGTATATTATTTCGTTTAGATAAGGATTTATTCACAATTTATTACAGTATTTTGTTAGTAAAAAGGGTTTATCAGAAGCTATTCTCATGCAGAATTAATTAACTTTGAAAGCTTTTATAATTACAAAAAATAATTTAATTCAATAATATGGCCGACGGCGAAAAAATCATTCAGATTAATATTGAAGATGAAATGAAATCAGCCTACATCGATTATTCGATGTCTGTAATTGTTTCCAGAGCTCTTCCAGATGTGCGAGATGGGTTTAAACCGGTTCACAGACGTGTTTTGTATGGAATGCAAGATTTGGGAGTTTATTCAAATCGACCTTACAAGAAGTCTGCGAGAATCGTTGGAGAAGTTTTGGGTAAGTATCACCCACACGGTGATAGTTCTGTTTATGATACAATGGTACGTATGGCTCAACCTTGGTCTTTACGCTATCCGCTTGTAGACGGACAAGGAAACTTTGGTTCAGTGGATGGCGATAGTCCAGCGGCGATGCGTTATACCGAGGCTCGTTTGCGTAAGATTGCTGAGGAAATGTTGGATGATTTGGAAAAGGAAACGGTTGATTTTACTCCAAACTTCGATGATAGTTTGACTGAACCGAGTGTTCTCCCAACAAAAATCCCAAATTTATTAGTGAATGGTGCAGCCGGAATTGCTGTAGGTATGGCTACCAATATGGCTCCACACAATTTAAGTGAAGTTATAGACGGAATTGTTGCCTATGTTGACAATGCTGATTTAGAAATAGAGGAACTACTTAAATATGTGAAAGCGCCAGATTTCCCTACTGGTGGAATCATTTACGGGTACGAAGGTGTGCGTGATGCATTTTTGACAGGTAGAGGAAGAATCGTTATTCGTGGAAAAGCGGAGATTGAAGAAGTTCAAGGAAGGGAACAAATTATTGTGACTGAAATTCCTTATCAAGTCAACAAGGCGGAAATGATTAAGAAAATCGCCGAACTTGTAAATGATAAAAAAATTGAAGGAATTTCTGATTTGCGCGATGAATCGGACCGTAACGGAATGCGGGTTGTCTTTGAAATTAAACGC
>JBEIKF010000361.1:0-2045 GCA_040379905.1 Crocinitomicaceae bacterium | reverse complement strand
TTCCCGTCTTCACAGAATCCTCATCCACATTACAAACATACATTACTGGTTTTGAAGTGATTAAGTTGAATTTATGAATAATATCGCGTTCTTCTTGTGTAAAATCTAATCCTCTGGCAGAAATTCCTTTTTCAAGACCTTCTTTAATTTTCAATGCAAGTTCATTTTCTTTCACTGAATCCTTATCACCAGATTTTATGACTCGAGCCAAACTGCTGATTTTTTTCTCAATGGTATCAAGGTCTTTCAATTGAAGCTCAATGTCGATGATTTCTTTATCGCGAATCGGATTTACACTTCCATCAACGTGAATGATATTTCCATCGTCAAAGCAACGTAAAACGTGTAAAATAGCATCTGTTTCTCTGATATTTGCCAAAAACTGATTTCCAAGACCTTCGCCTTTCGATGCACCTTTAACCAAACCGGCAATATCCACGATTTCCATCGTCGTAGGCACCACTCTTTCGGGATTTACAAGCGATTCCAATTTTTCTAACCTCGGATCTGGAACTGAAATGGTTCCTATATTGGGTTCTATTGTACAAAAAGGAAAATTCGCCGACTGAGCTTTCGCGTTCGACAAACAATTAAATAAAGTCGATTTCCCCACATTCGGCAGACCAACAATTCCACACTTTAACGCCATTTATTTGATTTTTTCACAAAGATATAAAAGGATGGGGTAATTGCGAACGGAATAATGAATAATTGCGAATTGCAAACTGATGGCTCGTATTCATTCGAAATGCAATTTATATAAGAAATTCATATTGTGTTTGAATTTTAGTTTTTGTAATTTTGCAATCCTTTAAAAAGATAAAATAAGAAAAATTAGTAATACAACCGAAAAAGTAGCCTACAAAGTGAAAGACATCAGTCTTGCTGACTGGGGAAGAAAAGAAATTAAATTAGCTGAAGCTGAGATGCCAGGATTAATGGCTCTTCGCGATGAATATGGCCAATCAAAACCTTTGGCAGGAGCGAGAATTGCGGGATGTCTACACATGACAATTCAAACGGCAGTTTTAATCGAAACATTAGTTGAATTAGGTGCGGAGGTAACTTGGTCTTCTTGTAATATATTTTCAACACAAGATCATGCGGCGGCGGCAATTGCAGCAGCTGGAATTCCAGTATTCGCATGGAAAGGAATGAACGAGGAGGAATTTGATTGGTGTATCGAGCAAACCTTATTTACATTCAAAGATGGTAAGCCATTAAATATGATTCTTGATGACGGAGGTGATTTGACAAACATGGTTTTCGATCGTTTCCCTGAATTAACAAAAGATATCAAAGGTCTTTCTGAAGAAACTACTACTGGTGTTCATAGACTTTACGAGCGTAAAAAGAATGGAACATTGGTTATGCCTGCAATCAACGTGAATGATTCAGTTACAAAATCGAAATTCGACAATAAATATGGTTGTAAAGAATCTTTAGTAGATTCAATTCGTCGAGCTACTGATGTTATGATGGCTGGAAAAGTTGCTGTTGTATGTGGATACGGAGATGTTGGTAAAGGTTCTGCTGCGTCTTTGCAAGGAGCAGGAGCGAGAGTTATTGTTACTGAAATCGATCCAATTTGTGCGCTTCAAGCGGCAATGGATGGATTTGAAGTTAAGAAGCTAGATTCAGTAGTTCACTTAGGTGATATCATCGTAACGACAACAGGAAACAAAAACATCGTTGTTGGACGTCATTTCGAAAAAATGAAAGACAAAGCAATCGTTTGTAACATCGGTCACTTCGATAATGAAATCGATATGGCTTGGTTGAACAATACATACGGTTCAACAAAATACACGGTTAAACCACAGGTTGATATATACAACGTTAAAGGTAAAGAAATCATTATATTAGCTGAAGGAAGACTAGTTAATTTAGGATGCGCAACTGGTCACCCATCATTTGTAATGTCAAATTCATTTACAAACCAAACATTAGCACAATTAGAATTGTGGCAAAACGCTGCAAACTATGAAAACGATGTTTACATGTTACCAAAACATTTAGATGAAAAGGTGGCTCTATTGCATTTA
>JBEIKF010000360.1:0-2057 GCA_040379905.1 Crocinitomicaceae bacterium | reverse complement strand
TTTCATCATGCTCATTGGCACGAAGGAAAGTTGTACTATAAAGGAAAAGTAGTTGCTGAAAAAGAAGTCGCAGCTGAATAAGTCATATTCGATTTTTCTATAAATGAGAATCGGTCTTGATGTTTCGGGTGGTGACTTTGCTCCGGAAGCAAATCTTGCCGGCGCTCTTTTGGCGTTTGCTGAATTACCCCAAGATGTTCGGATTTTTCTAATTGGAGACGAAATAGTTATTTCCAATTGGCTTGATGAAAAAAATATTCAAAACTCAAATTTTGAAATTATTCATGCGCCTGATGTAATTACCTTTCACGACCATCCAACTCGAGCAATCCCTAAAAAACCGAATAGTTCAATAGCTGTCGGTTTTGAGTTATTGTCAAAGGAAATAATTGATGTTTTTGCTAGCACAGGAAATACGGGTGCGATGTTGGTCGGTTCAATGTACAAGCTGAATACAGTTCCAGGAATCATTCGCCCCTGCATTACATCTACATTACCTGCAATTGACGGTTCAAAAACAATTTTATTGGATGTTGGTTCGAATGCCGATTGTAAAGCCGATGTTTTATATCAATTCGCAGTTTTAGGCGCGCTTTATTCAAAACACGTTCATGGCGTTGAGAATCCGAGAGTAGCCCTTCTAAATATTGGAGAAGAAGAATCAAAGGGTAATTTATTGACTTTAGCGGCTCATAAACTTCTTCAAGAATCCGACGAAGTTAACTTTACCGGTAATCTTGAAGGTCGTGACCTTTTCATGGGTAAAGCAGACGTAATTGTATGCGATGGTTTTACGGGAAATGTGGTTTTGAAAGAGGCTGAAGGAATTTATACGCTAATGAAAAAACGAGGGATTCAGGACGAGTACTTTGATCGATTTAATTACGAAAATTACGGTGGAACACCAATGTTAGGAGTTAAGGGAAATGTAATAATTGGTCACGGAATCTCAAATGACAAAGCTGTAAAAAATATGATTTTACATGCTTATGAAGTCTCCTATTCAGGCTTGGCGACTAAAATTAATGATGCTTTTAATTAAATTATGAATAAAATTACCGCTGCTATTACTGGTGTTCAAGGATTTGTTCCAAAAGAAGTTTTGTCCAACGAAGATCTTGCGAAAATTGTTGACACTTCCGACGAGTGGATTACATCCAGAACAGGGATAAAAGAAAGACGCATTATGAAAAATGGTGCTTCCTCTGATATGGCGGCTGAGGCTGTTAAAGGTCTGCTTGAAAAAACAAATACAAATCCATTAGATGTTGATTTGGTAGTTTTAGCTACAGTAACACCAGATTATCCATTTCCAAGCACCGCCAACGTACTTTGCGATAAAACTGGGATGAAAAATGCATGGGGATTCGATTTAATCGCAGCATGTTCAGGTTTTATTTACGCACTTTCTACGGGAGCTCAATTCATTGAAAACGGGAAATATAAAAAAGTGATTGTTGTTGGTGTTGATAAAATGACTTCTATTCTTGATTATCAAGATAGAACAACCTGTGTTATTTTTGGAGATGGAGCAGGAGCCGTTTTGTTAGAACCAAACAATGAAGGCTTAGGCGTTCAAGATTTCATTTTAAGAAGTGATGGTGCGGGAAGAGAATTCCTTGTTCAGCCAGCAGGTGGTTCTGCTAATCCTCCAACACATGAAACAGTTGAAAAGCGTTTGCACTTTGTTAAGCAAGAAGGTAAACAAGTTTTCAAATTTGCCGTAACCAATATGGCAGAAGTTTCAGCTGAAATAATGGAAAAAAACAATCTAACCAGTGATGACGTGGATTGGTTGGTTCCTCATCAAGCAAATTTAAGAATTATCGACGCCACCGCTGATCGTATGGGATTACCTAAAGAAAAAGTCATGATAAACATAGAGAAATACGGTAATACGACCGCTGGGACACTCCCTTTGTGTTTATGGGACTACGAAAAACAACTTAAAAAGGGAGACACCCTAATATTGTCGGCATTTGGAGGTGGTTTTACATGGGGTGCAGTTTATTTAAAATGGGCCTACAATTCTTAAATAAAATTAACTTTGTCTTAAA
>JBEIKF010000359.1:0-2063 GCA_040379905.1 Crocinitomicaceae bacterium | reverse complement strand
GCGATCCAACGAATGCGCTGGTGTATAAACTCTTTGAAGGATTGCGGTGTTTCCGTTTCAACTTTAAATGACCTTCTTGCAACAAGACGAACATCAGCTTTAGCATCTCTAAAATCGCGAAGCAAGTAAATGTCATCACCGCTAGGAATATGTTTGTGCGTTTCAAACCGATCAAATTCCAAAAACGATTTTCGCTTGAAAAGTAAGTTGGCACCACTGGCTATTATTGGTCTAGAAAGACCGTTTAACCCGGTGTTCAATGCGTTGATTAACAACAAGTCTATTTCAAATAAATGATGAATCGGATTGGTAGCTTTTAAAACTGCAGGGAGTAAATACAAATCAGCTTCTGCTAGTTTCTCAAGTTCCTCGAAATAAGTTGATTCAAAATAAACATCCGCATCCATGGTCAGAACAAACTCAGTTTTGGTGAGATTTACTCCATATCGAATCGCCTGCTTTTTTCCAAAAATTCCTGAAGGTAAATTCAAGAGTTGAAGGTTATTTAATTTCCCTAACTCCTCAGTAATTTTCGAACAGCTCAGATCATCAGAATGATCATTAACAAAAACTATTTGAGTAGGTAATTTACTGTTGACTTTTAAACTTTGGAGAAGACCATCAATGCGCTTTTCCTCGTTACGAAAGGGAATGATTAATGTGACTTCATCAAGGCTGATTTTTTTTCCCATGAGGTATTTTTTCTCTTTAATTCGTTGTAAAATCGATCCTATTCCAAGTATGGAAATCAAAAGGCAGGAATAACAACTCAAAAAAACAAAAATCAAATTCATCGGTTAGATTTCTTGACGAAAAAAAGAGCAATTACAGCAGTCAAAAATAAGTTAAAAAACCATGTGCTAAAGGAAGCGAAAATAACGGGGATTGTTTCAATCCCTATCACTGCAAATATGGACACTGCTATTGATTCCCGAACCATTATTTTCCCAAAAAACAAAGATGGTGTTAATGTAATGAATAAGAATACAAGCATAATGTAATTGATGATTTCGATTGTAATCTCAATTCCAAACGCTTTGAGAGCTAGCGCATATTGAGCGACAAAAACGACATATCTTATTCCTGATATTACTAGGAATGATAGCCGTGAATTTTCTTTGTCAATTTGATTAGCAACTAATTGAATTTGATTAATTGGGATTCTTTTTGCAAGTCGTTCACCAAAAAAATAGAGAAGGAATAAACTTATTGAAACAGGAATAAAAATGTAATTATTCAATTTAAAAGGGAGTGAATCGTTTAATAGTATCCAAGCTAATAACCCCATATATAGAGCAACCAAAAACTGCGAAAAATTCGCGATGGTTGATTGAATCGTAATTTTCCAACGTTTCGTTTTGTCGTAATAAAGCATTCTTCCTAAAAAATTTCCACTTAACGACGGCGTCAAAAACGATGCAATTATTCCAGATGCAAATGCCTTAAAATTAACGGGGTTGTCTACTTCATCGATATTTTGAAGAATTAGCTTCCATTTATACCATTCAAAAAACCAGTTAATTGGCATTAAAAACAAACATCCAAGAAGTGCCCAATAATCTGCAATATAAAACGCAGAAAAATCAAGCTTTTTCGAACGAAAAATTAGGAGATAAAGAAAAAAACAAAAAAGGATTCCTTTGAATAAAAGTGTCCATTTCGAGCGAAAAATAGTAGTTTTAAACAAGGAAATTAATTTGAATGGTTGAAGATAAGATAATTCTTGGAATTGACCCTGGAACTACCGTTCTGGGTTATGGTATTATCCACATCCAAAAAGGCAAATTGTCGATGTTAAATTTTGGGATTATTCAACTGAGTAAGTTGTCAAATCAACCAGACAAGTTAAAACGCATTTTAGATCGTTTAAATGGCTTGATTACGGAGTATAAACCGGATGAAATGGCTATCGAAGCACCTTTCTTTGGGAAAAACGTTCAATCAATGTTGAAATTGGGTCGTGCTCAAGGGGTCGCAATTGCCGCTTGTTTAAATCACGACATTCCTTTCGAGGAATATTCTCCGAGAAGAATCAAGCAATCAATAACAGGAAGTGGGGCTGC
>JBEIKF010000358.1:0-2164 GCA_040379905.1 Crocinitomicaceae bacterium | reverse complement strand
ATTTTTAAGTCAGCTTGTTTATTCTCAAGTTGCCGATCGCTTGTCTCCTGAAATTCGAGCCTATTTGTTTCATGTCGTTCGAAAAAGCCCCATCCTTGAAAATAATATTGGTTACGCATTTGAATTTATGGGGCCAAGTATTTTATTGCCGGATAAATCCATCAATTATGACTCAACTGAATCAATTCTAATTAATTCTCCTGAGTTATTGGTTATACGAAAAGATGAAATAGCAAAAGCACCAAAAGGACTCATTGCGGAAGCTGCAAATAAAACGGCCATTTGGATTTTAAATAAAACATTACAAAGTATTCAATTACGCATAAATGAAACGGACAATGACGTTTTCAAAGATTACATCGATTTTTTTAATGAATACTTGCCAAAATCAATTACGCGCGCCAAGTATTTCAGCAGCATCTTTAATCCTTCCTTAAGTCCGATTTTCAATAGCAATTTATCCCAATATGACCGGGATTTACTTCTCAAGGAAATGGGCATTAACTCAATTGAAGATAGAAAATTAATATTTGAGGCTCAGCATTTAGCCATCAATAAAACCATAGAGAAAAAAGCATTGGAGATTTTTAATTATTTAGGAGGTGCATCCGAAGAATTCGAAAATTATTTAATTGCAGCAGGTGACGGAAGCTACACGGCTGGATTACTTCAAGAACGTGAACGCGATGACGAAGGAAACTGGAACAAAGGTCTACCCAAGGCTGTGGGCTTATTTCCTTACGATTTAAAAATCAAAGAAAATGAATTAGTTCCTGAACGAATTTGTAACCGAGTCATGAACTTGGTTGGGAATGGTAAACAAACTAATTTGCATTTTGACGTTTGGGGTTACAATACCAATCGACAAACGACGGTTGTTATTGAAAAAAATGGCTTCACCTATCACTTATTTGGTTCTGAGAAAACACGTTTTTTATCTCCTGATTCAAGTTTTTCTAAAGGCGTTACTTTTCAAAAAATAATTAACGACTTAAATGGAAATACGTTCAACGAACTTGAAAAAACAATTAAAGGTAAAAACGGATTCAACGAACAAATAAACGAAGTGGATCAAAATTTGAATGAAACCCTACTTTTAATTCAAGAAAAAGAGGCGTCTTACGGCGAACTGACTAAATATAATTTTAAAACGAAAAAACGTCCGTCACGCGCGGCAAGAAAACTGAAGAAACAAAACCAAGACTTAGGCCCTACGAACATAACCCCAACAACGAAATCCAAGCGAAAAGCACGGAGCAAGAAACAAGCGGATTTAGTTGAATTATATCAAATTTACGAAGCGCTAGAGGTTGACAAAAAGAATTTAATAGAAGAACGTCAACCATATCTTGAAGAATACGAAATGAAGAAAAATATTCTTGAAAAGTATAAGCTTCAAATGGGCTTGAAATGGATGAAATATCGCGAATTTGATGGATATTACATTTTTGAAGATTCGAGCACATTCGATGTTAGAACTCAGGAATTTCTATTTCCGGCATCTTATGACACAAGTAGTTTTGAAGTGCGATTGATTTCCATTCCAGATGATCTAGTTGGTGAATCATCAGATGAAGTAATGCTTCACATCAGCAAAATCGACGTTGAACCCTTTTATGATGCGGATTTTAGAATTACCCTGAACGATGTTTTTGCTTCGGATGACTACACATTTACTGGTGGGATTTTTCAGAATACGGACTCGATCAAATTAAGTCGATTTTTCAAACAATTTGAAAAACAGAATCCACAAATTTCGTTCGAAATAAAAGGAAATGGAATCGGAAAATGGGATGAAAAAAAGGTAATTAAAGATGCTGAAGCAATTGAGGAAGAGTTCTATCCCGGAAATAATCCAGAGGAACGATTAAACTCTCGAAAATCTGATGAATATAAGCGATTACGTAAAACGGAACTTTTATTGAAAGCAGATCGAAATATCGCCATAAAAATTGAATCGTTTACAGACCCTGTTGTTTCAAATCTTATTCTTAAAAACTCTAAATTTCAAGATTTTATCGAAAAGAAAAAATTATCTAAGAATGATATTTTGAGCGCCTACCGAAGTATTGCAGTTCTGAATAAATTGAAACTTGAATTCCACATACTATGTAGTCAATACCTTCCTCATGATCGAGCAAAAGCAATCATAGACATTTTCAAT
>JBEIKF010000357.1:0-2210 GCA_040379905.1 Crocinitomicaceae bacterium | reverse complement strand
TGAAAACGTTAGTATAAATACTGCTCTAGGGCGAATGCGCTATGCTCTAATCAACATGCGTAAAATGATTGAAAAACACAATATGGTTACAGAAATTTAATTACTTGAATTTCAAACTAAAAACCATAACGGAATTTCCGCCGCCACTGCTTTTACCTTGAGCAGTAACGATCAATTCAGAATCATCACTTGAGATATCCATTCCTACTGGATATGAATCCGCTGGAATTTCTGCAACTATGTTCATGTCTTTAGTTCTAACGGCAACAATTTTAGACCCATTATTTACCGCTGCAAAAACATATTTACCATCAGATGTTGTTACGATAGTTCGTGCTCCGGACCCAACAAAAATAGATTCAAACTCCTTAAATTGAATTTCTTTTTCTTCATTTTGAATACGTGCCTTAACGAAGGATCGCCAATCGCATTTTTGAACTTTTCCAGGAGAATTTGCGCTCAAAAATAGATTATCACCATTAATAACAAGGTGACGAACATTCGATTCCATTCCTTTTACTGTTCCAAGAAGTTCGTATGTATTTGCGTCGAATACAGCCACCCCTCCTGCTCCTCCCATTTTTCCGACAAGCAGAAAATTTCCATCAGGAGTAAAGACTGTTCCACGCAAACAATATCCGCAATCACTATCTCGATCAACATGTTCCCCTCCAAAATCCATTTTCATTTGATAATCGACTACGCAGTGTTTATGGTAAGAAAAATCCATTGGATCTTGCGATTGGATATTGATGATTCCCAAGGTATTATCACCCCAATGAGTAACTGCAATAAATTTATTGTCAGGTGAGCAAGCAATCATTTTCGGCAGCGGACCAGTTGGCATAACACGCACAATTTCATCTTTTTCTGTATCAATTATTGCAACAGCAGATGGGCATGAAGCATTCGAATCGTAATCACGACGATAATAAGTTACCCAAAGATATTTTCCATTATGAGAGAAACAGCTTTCAACGGGTTTTCCACTGAAATGATTGTATTTATCGCGCTTAACTAAGAATTCATATCCAAAAGCGGTCGTCTCATTATTCTTGAACAATTCTTGATTGCTTTTATCAAAAACGTGCTTAATTGTCTTTATTTTCTTTTTTGTTTTAGCGTCGTATACGGCGGTTGTATATCCTTCCAACGATTGAACGTAAAACTTCTTTCCGTCTATTGAATAGTTCACCGATTTTGGTGAATTGATCGCAGAATCATACGAATCGTTTTCATTTTTTGTTTTGCCCTTGTAATGTTGAGCGCGATTAATCAACTCCAAACTCACGTCACCATTTCCACTCGACTTTTGTCCGATTGGGATATGAACGACTTGTGAAAAAGAAATAACCCCGAAAAATACAAATGAAATTAAAAAGCTTTTATTCAACATATCTTATTTTTTTAACCAAATTCGATAACCATTATTAGGACTAACCGATTCAATTTTCAATTTATTCGTTTTTTGATCGATAACGGCAATAGTAACTTTCCCGAGGGGAACCGAATCATTTTTAATCCAAAAATTAACGAATTTCAAGTCGTAATTATTTCCAATAAATGATCGCTCAATGGATGAGCCTTTAAACCAATTAAATTGAATTGTTTTAGAATTGTCATTCAATTCCTTTTGAATCGATTCAATATCCGTTAAACTCAAATAGTTGTTTTTCGGCGCTATTCCTCGTTTATCTGAAAACACGAAATAATTATACAAAATCCCACTTTTCAATTTTGAATCTGCATAACACCATGCTGGTAAGTTATTCTCACAGGCATTTTTCCATTCCGCTGATGATTGCGCTTGTTTAATCTGATCCCCGTTTAAGAATGTTGTTTTTTCGAAGAATTTAGATTCCAACTCTACACTTTTTAATCCTGTTGCGAGCGAAGGAACTTTTTGTACATCGTCCAAATTTTCTTTTTTTGAATCGATGGAACATGAAACGATTAAAATAAGAATCGATATATAAGTTATGTGCTTCACGGTGTAACCTGCAATTTGAACTCTGAAGTTTTATGAAAGGTAATATCGGGGTAATCTTGCTCAGCCATAGACAACAAAAAGGATGTCTCGGCTAAAAAGACCAAATTTTCATCCTTATCCAGTGCGATGTATTTGGCTTTGGAACGCTTAAAACTCTCAAGTTGCTCTTGATTATCGGTTGTAATCCAACATGCTTTATAGAAATTACGTGGGACAAAAC
>JBEIKF010000356.1:0-2210 GCA_040379905.1 Crocinitomicaceae bacterium | reverse complement strand
GCTTCGATGACTTCCAATCCTTTGTTCATCAAACTGGCAGAGTCGATGGTGATTTTCGCCCCCATAGACCAATTGGGATGTTTCAATGCTTGTTCTAAAGTAACATCTCGAAGTTGTTCTGAAGAGAATCCTCGAAACGGACCTCCTGAAGCAGTTAAATAAATTTTTTCAATCGGATTGTGAAACTCTCCTACGATACATTGAAAAATAGCGGAATGTTCAGAGTCGACGGGATAAATATTTACGCCTTTTTCCTTTGCAAGTTTGGTAATTAATTCACCCGCAACGACCAAGGTTTCTTTATTGGCAAGCGCAATTGTTTTTCCAGCGTTGATTGCATGAATCGTTGGTTTCAATCCCGCATATCCAACGAGTGCAGTTAAAACAGTATGTACTTCTGTTGACTCAACAACTTGACAAAGAGCATCTTCACCACAATAAACGTGAATATCTTCATTTTTCAATGCTTCCTTGACTTTTACGTATTGATTTTCATCCCCAATAACAATGGTATTTGGTTGATATTTAAGTGCTTGTTCAATCAATAAATCAGCATTCTTACCAGCTGTTATGACCTGTAAATCAAAATATTCTGGATAAGCGGAGATGACTTCTAATGCTTGCGTTCCGATGGAGCCGGTTGAACCAAGAATGGCGATTCCTTTTTTGTCTGACATGAGACAAATTTAATACTTTGACCTCTCAATACGTTAATGAAACTCAATATTATACTAAATTCGAACATAAAAAACGATTTATGGAAGACGGAAAAATAATAGTTGAAATTACAGTTAACAAGGATTTAGATTTTGTTTGGAATAGTTGGACACAACCTGATCACATTCTTAAATGGAATCACGCGAGTGATGATTGGCATACTGTTCGTGTTTTGAATGAGTTAAAAGTAGGTGGAAAATTTTTCTATCGTATGGAAGCGAAAGATGGAAGTTTTGGATTTGATTTCGAGTCAAATTATGAATTAGTAAATGAAAAACAAGAATTGACTTATATTATGAGCGATGGGAGAAGAGCCACGACAATTTTTCATAGCAAAGAGACAGAAACCAAAGTCACAACTACATTTGACCCAGAAAATGAAAACCCCATTGAGCTTCAAAAAGCTGGTTGGCAAGCTATTTTGAATAATTTCAAAACGTACGCAGAATCAATTTAGAATTTCGCTAACGTTTTGTTTGATTCGTTCGCATATTTGGTCTGTAGGTAAATCATTATCATCTTCGCCAAACGGATCTTCTATTTCTTCGGCAAGAACTTCCATACTTACAAGCGCATAAAAAACGAATGTTGCTATAAATGCTGAAAAATAGCTAAACTGGTTAACAAATGCTAAAGGCAACGTAATAACATAAATAAAGATAAATTTCTTTATAAAAAGACTGTAAGAATAGGGAATAGGTGTGTTTTTAATGCGCTCACACCCACCAATTGAATCAACAAGGGCATTTACGTTTTTATCTAGAATCAACCATTCATTATCCGAAATCTGCCCCTTTGATTTTAATTGATATAATTTCGATTGTAATAGATTAACAAAGAAGATTGGTTTATGATCAGCAAGGATGTACTGTTCTCGTTCATTAAATTCATTAAATTCAAGTTCACCTTCGTTCGTTTGGTCTCGCAGATGGTTTTTAGAACTGAAGCAAAAATTAGAAATGGTGTTTTTAAAAAAAGCTTTTTCATTTTTTATTGATTCAATGGCGTTTATTTTTAGTGCTAAATTTCTACTGTCGTTCACAATTGCGCCCCATATTTTTCTGCCCTCCCACCAGCGATCATAAGCCGTGTTTGTTCTGAAAACCAGTAAAAGTGAAATAACAAAACCCAACAAGGAATAAACGGCTATTAAATTCTTAAGAAAAGCGGCCTTTGGAAAAAAGTGTAACTCGGCAAATGTTATGGCAAGAGATAAAACACCTATGTAAATCAGTTGCTTCCAAAGCATACGAACGGTATCGCTTTTAGCAAAAGAAAAGATTAACGTAAACCAACTTTTCGGATTATAACTTATCATTTGAATAATTCTAAATAATTACAAATCTAGGATTCTTTTCGCATTTATATTTACCTTCGTTCATGAATTGGTAATTTATGGAAATAACACCTGAATTAGAGAAAAAGTTAGAGCTGCTGCAAGCAAAGTATAGTGGTTTAGGTCAGGATTTAATGTCTTATTTGGATGGGTTGCT
>JBEIKF010000355.1:0-2254 GCA_040379905.1 Crocinitomicaceae bacterium | reverse complement strand
ACAACCTTGCTCTTGACCAGTTCCTCCTCCTTTTGAACCTAATGTTCCAATTCCATGCGCATCATCAACAAAAAGTCTGAAATTATATTTCTTTTTTAAGTCAACGATTTCTTTTAACAAGCCTTGATCGCCCCGCATTCCAAAAACACCTTCGGTTATGACTAGAATCGCTCCACCTGTTTCTTCAGCCAGCTTGGTAGCACGTTGTAATTGTTTTTCACAATCTTCAATATCATTGTGTTTAAATACATAGCGCTTTCCCATATGCAAACGCACGCCATCTAAAATACAAGCGTGTGATTCAGCATCGTATACAATTACATCGTGACGATCAACCAAACAATCGATTGCAGAAACTATCGCTTGATATCCAAAATTACAAAGAATCGTATCTTCCTTTTCTACGAAAGCAGAAAGTTCAGCCTCTAATTGCTCGTGATAGTTGGAGTTTCCACTCATCATTCTAGCACCCATAGGCATTGCAAAACCAAAATCAGCAGCAGCTTCAGCATCTGCTTTTCTAACTTCTGGGTGATTTGCCAATCCTAAATAATTATTTAAAGACCAGTTAAGTCGTTTTTTACTTCTAAAATTCATGTGAGGACCTATGTCTCCCTCAAGCTTTGGAAACGTGAAGTAACCGTGAGATTCCTTGGCGTGCATACCAATTGGACCTCTATTTGCCTTGATTTTTTCAAAAATATCAGCCATAATAAAATTAGATTTTGATCAAAATTTGATTTATGGAACAAAATTAGATACTTCAGCAATAGAATAAGGATAGTGAAATCGGTTTTTATCAACAAATCAAGTGCTAATAAACCCTAACTGATAAATAAAAATTAAACAAAGCGTATTTAGCTAAGGAATTTTAAGTAATTGACCAATTCGTAGGTTGTCACCTCTCAAGTTGTTTGTTTTTTTAATTTTCGCAACGGAAGTGTGATATTTTTCCGCGATTTCAGAAAGCGTATCACCAGATTTTACTTTGTAATAACGCGTGGTAGGCTTTTTCTTTGGAATTACTTTCTGATCAATGACTTTTGATTCATTGTTTATTTTAATTTGTGTTGTTGTTGAATCAATATCCTGAACTTTTGCCGTATCCTGTTTTAAATCTTCTTGAAACATAACATCGAGTAAACTTTCAGATTTTAATGTTTTTTCATCGTCAAATCTTTTTCTGTACTTAAAAAAATGTTGTTGAATATTTAACATCGAGCAATAATTGTCAAGCATCTTTCCATCCCACGTGTAACAGACTATGACGTTCTCATTGAATTCAAGAAACTTGACTGGTTTTAAATCCGGATATAACTTATGCATTCTCGGTAACTGCTTTTGAACAGCTCGTATATAGCCTCCCGCAGACCCTCTGCTGTCCATACGAACATATGAAAAACCATCGCGACTCGGACCCACAATTGCAAACCAATAAACAGTTAATGTCAATGGATCGATTTGAATGTAAAGCTTTTTAATATCTGATTTGAACCCCTTTTGTCTTATTCGCTCCAATCCGGCATTCACCTTGTCATTGATATAGCCTCCAAATCTGTCGCTTCTCCTATAATTGAACGAGTGAAGCGCATCGTAAACACCAGGTTTTCCAAGAGCTGTATATTGATCAAAAATTAACTCATCATTTGGCCCTAAAAAAATGGTATCCTTATCTATACGTTGAAAGAGGGGAATAACTAAATCTGGATGTGAGTCAATTAGAATTGTGTCTTTTTTAACTATAAATGAATCTTTATTTTCAAATATTTCTGATCTCGCATTTTGTCCATAAACTTGAAATTGCGAATGAAAAAACAAATTTAGAAAGAATAAAAAATTTAGAAAACTCAAATACGAAACAATACTTGAAGTAAATTGAATTACGGGATAATTTGTTTTAACTTTTTTCACTCGTTCAAAGTTAAAATTTTAAAAAGTTAATTTTTGCTAAACAAAAGAAAATGTAAAAATCGAAATTAAGTTAAAATAAAAAGTGAATGGGAAAATCACCAAACTTGATACAGCCACCGAATAACCCAAACCCAAAAAGCGATAAGAATGAGAAGCCCTAAGATTATTCCAACAACACCCACAACTTTAATCAATTTGATACTAAATGTATCCAAATCGCGATTCAAACTAGCATCGTGTTCATAGTTCTGATCGTCAATTCTTTTTCGAAAAAGCGATGAAATCGGGTTGCTCCATTTTCTAGGTTTTCTCTGATTCATTTGCGAGGTTTCTTAATTTTTGT
>JBEIKF010000354.1:0-2274 GCA_040379905.1 Crocinitomicaceae bacterium | reverse complement strand
ATAGAACTCAAAATAGATAGTTTCAAGCACGAACATTTGTCACAATTAAATACTTATGTGGCTTATTTCAATGCAGAAATTAGACGTTTTGATGATAATCCCGCAATTGGAATTTTACTTTGCACGGAGAAAGGTAAAAAGTTAGTTGAATATGCCACAGCGGGAATGGATAATCAACTTTTCGTTTCAAAATACTTGCTTGAATTACCGAAAAAAGAACAACTTGAAGAATTTATTGAAAAAGAAGTGAAAAAATGGGAAAAACGGTAATTCTTTGTTTTTTTCTTTGCAAACTAAAAAACTTCTTTAAAATCAATGAAAAGTTCCATAAAATGCATAAAATTCAATAAAGTTTAATTCGGCTTATACGAATTTAGGGAAACTTAATAGATCCGATTTCTTTGTTTAGGATTTCGTAATTCTTCCAGTTGACTTTTGAAGTATCTATTTCTGTATATCTCCCCCAATGCCAGTAATTTCTTCGTTCTACGAATCTATTTCCATCAAAACCTAAAGCGCCATTATCGAACCATTGTTCAACAACCAAGATTTTGGGATTTTTATTAGAACGGGCAACCAATGTAACATCCACCCATTTACCAAATCCAAATAAAGTGATATTCAGAAATATAAGAATCGCATATGCTGTAATTCCGAAAATTGGAGAAAGCAGTGTCATTCCCAATTTGATTCTTGGAGAACTTTTTTTAGAAATTGATGATATCGTCAGTATTACCGCACTTATAAATACACCTATACTAGACATTTCCCAATATGAGGACGAGAGATTTTCGTCACTAAAATCAATTCTGAAAATGTAGGAAAATAAAAAAAAGAAAAATGGTTGAATCAGGATAATTAAACTGACAATTCGAGATACAAAAAGCAGTTTATTCATCAACGCAATCGATTCAACGAATCTAGCAATTTCTTATCGTTATTGATTCCACGGATAGCTAGATAAACAAAAATGATTGAACTTAAAAACAAGTAAAATCCGATTCCAGGCATCAATGCGGATCTTCCAATTGCTAAAATGATAGGCATACAGCAGGCAAAGAAAATTAGCCCCATAAAAACGCGACTCAACATCAATTGTCGTTTAAGATTCTTGTAGGCCATCGTTGTGTAAAATCCAAATAAACTTAAAAAAATATTTATCAGATAATAATAACTTGGTTCCTGCTCATTTTTTTCCAGCAGATGAAAAGAGTATACATTTTTGGAAACAGTATGCTCTTTGATTGTGTAAGACATAATTTCAAGTCCTGAAAGTGGCGAAGCAATCAGAAAAATCGCAATGATGAGATAAACGGTTTGAATTCGCTGAATCATAAAAAGAGTTTTTACAAATGTATGGACTTATTTCGAAGATAAAAATCAAGAATGACCATAGCAGCCATAGCTTCCACAATTGGAACGGCGCGCGGAACTACACATGGATCATGTCGACCTTTTCCCTGAACTTCAACTTTTTCTCCCTCTCGATTAATGCTTTCTTGTGGTTGCATAATAGTCGCGACTGGCTTAAAAGCAACACGAAATGTAATCGGCATTCCATTGGAAATTCCACCCTGAATTCCACCAGAATGATTAGTTTTTGTTGTGCTATCGGAATTAAACAGATCGTTTAACTCTGTTCCCTTTTTTGAAATGGCATCAAATCCGCTTCCAATTTCAAAACCTTTAACCGCATTGATGGAAAGCATCGCCTTGCCTAATTCAGCGTGTAATTTATCGAAAACAGGTTCACCCAAGCCTATCGGAGCGCCCTCAATTATACAGCGAACTGCTCCACCAATCGTATCTCCCGCTTTTCGGACATCACGGATTAAATTTTCCATTTCATGCGCCGTATTTTGATCCGGACAACGAACAGGATTCGCTTCAATTTGATCGAGCGTATAAAAAGCTTCACTTTCAAATCTAACAGCTCCTACTTGATCCACATACGTCGAGAATCGCACGCCAATTTTTGCCAAGATTTGTTTCGCAATCGCTCCAGCTACAGCCCGAGAAGCAGTTTCTCGAGCACTACTTCTTCCTCCTCCACGATGGTCTCGAATTCCATATTTCTTTTCATACGTGAAATCAGCATGGGAAGGACGGTAGGTATCTTGCAAATGGCTATAGTCGTTCGACTTTTGATTTTCGTTTTCGATGTAAAATCCGATTGGAGTTCCAGTCGTTTTTACTTAAAAAATTACAGATTGAAAAAACACAGTATCGCTTTCTTTTAGCTGTGTTACGATATCTGATTGTACGGGTTTTGTT
>JBEIKF010000353.1:0-2279 GCA_040379905.1 Crocinitomicaceae bacterium | reverse complement strand
TAACGATTACTCCGATTACTGCTCCGACAGACACAACAACTTCAAATTAACTGGATGAAATTCCTACTACCAATTATCTTTTTATCCCTTTTTTCAATCGGATTTTCTCAGAATTTAGATTATCCGACTTCATTAAAAGTTGATACTTCATACGCATACATTCAGTTTTATTCAAACGAAACAATTAAAAAGCTTGCAACACACTTCGATAATGTGAACCAAGATAAAATGGTTTTCATTCATTACGGAGGAAGTCACATTCAAGCGGAATACCCCACAACAGTTGCACGAAAGAAATTCCACGAGCGATTTGGCTCAGGTGGAAGAGGGCTAATCTTCAACTATGGTGCAGCAAACACCTATTCTTCGATCAATTATGCTTCAACCTTTAAAGGAAAATGGAAATTCAATAAAAGTTTTCAAGGTAGAAAAGCGGAACTACCTCTTGGAGTTTGCGGAATGACGGTAGAATCTACCGATACCAATGCTAGTTTGAATTTTAAATTTAAGAATCAAATTGCTCTCGGTGAACATCGGGTCAATTTATTCTATGAAAATGATTCCGTATCAAATGATGTGCGCGTTTTCTTCAACTCAACACAAATTGAGAGAGCCCAAGTTAATTACACATCTTATGGGTTAACTTTTCTGTGGAATGACTCCATTAAAACGATTGATTTAAATATCAAACCAAAAAATGGAGGAAAACGCTTTCGATTCTACGGCTTGTCGATCGAAAATGAAACGAATTCTGGCATTGTTTACCACTCAACGGGTGTTGGTGCTGCTGCACATCGAGCGATGTTGATTTTGGATAAATTACCTGAGCAAGCTGCCGTTTTGAAGCCAGATGTTGTTTTGTTGGACTTCGGAACAAACGATATTCTGTACACCAATAAAATCGATGGGGATCTTGAAAAGCAAATTGAAAAAGCCATTAAAAAGTTTCGGGACATAAACCCTGAAATACTCATTGTATTGACCTCAACACAAGATTTGTTCTACAAGGGAAAATACATCACTGCGGGAGTCGAATTTCGAGATTTGATGGATTCTATCGCCAAAAAGAATGATTGTCTCTTTTGGAATTGGTACGACTTAGCAGGAGGCTTAAAAACCATTCGAACATGGTACGACGAAGGTTACTGCCAAAAAGATTGCATCCACCTCACAAAAAAAGGGTACGACATCAAAGGTCAAATGATCTATAAATCGTTTGTGAATACCTACGAAATGTATAAAAAGAATAATTCTATTACCACATTTAGCATTCCCGGAAAAAACTATTTGGAAAAAACTCCTGTAGATTCGTTGACTTCAATCAATTCGGACTCCGTCAATGTTGATAGAGATGTGATTCCTAAAAATCCGGCACCTAAGAAAAACGTGCCTGTTCGCGTGCAGAAAACCTATGTAGTGAAATCAGGAGATACCTTATCAAGAATAGCCGATAAATTCAATGTTTCCCTAACGAAGCTGAAATCTATCAATGGATTGAGAAACGATTTAATTCGACCGGGACAAAAATTGAAGATTCCTTAAATTTGAATAACAAAAAAAGGCTACCTCAATCGAGATAGCCTTAAAACTTTATAGTTGTTTTTTAATACTTTACAACTGTCTTTGTTTGCGTTCCTGCTGCATTTGAAATATTCAACAAATAAGAACCTTGAGACAAATTACTCATATTTAAATCTAAAGTAGAAGTTACTTCTTTTGAAAAAATTGATCTTCCATTCAAATCGTTCAAGGTTACTGTTGAAGGAAATTCAGTTTCAACATGAAGCACGTCAGCGCACGGATTTGGATAATAAGATATATTATTATCCATGTTCTCGTTCAAACTTGTTGTTGGCGGTAACAATACGCCATCAATCACATGTACCACGCCATTATCAGCAAGAACATCAGCTAACGTAACCGCAGCGTCATTGATTTGAACACCATTTGTCAGAGATACGATCACATCCTCACCATTTACAGTGGCAACCGGACCCGATGTTAATTGAGTTGATAAAACAGTTCCATCAACAACGTGGTAAGTTAAAATATCAGCTAAGTTAGGTAATGCTAATAAACCGTTAACTGTTGTGTTTAATGTCGTCGCTAGGACTTCAAAGGCTGTGTTAGTTGGTGCAAATACAGTGAATTCAGAAAAAGGATCTGTCAAAACAGGAAGTAACTCCGCAGTAGATACAGCAGTTGCCAACGTAGAAAACCCATTGTCTATTGCAACATCAACAACCGTTTCAATTGGAAGAACTACAGCGTCTAAAACG
>JBEIKF010000352.1:0-2289 GCA_040379905.1 Crocinitomicaceae bacterium | reverse complement strand
GCTGGATGTAATTGTTTTTGGAAATGATGCCTGGCCGATAAAAATTAAGGACCTTCCCTATCTTAATGTCGGACCCTACCACACCAATACGGTGGCTGGTTTGGAATTGGCAATGGACATTCTCCGAAGGAAACGGAATACCAATAAACAAATTTTCATGATAACCGATGGAAAACCAAGTTGCCTGCGTTTACCAGATGGTCAATATTACAAAAACAGTAATGGATTGGATGAGTTCATTGTCGAAAAGTGTTACAACATGGCAGCACAAGCTCGTAAAATGCATATTCCAATTACCACATTTATGATTGCTCAAGACCCTTATTTACAGTCTTTTGTGGAACAATTTACAAAATCGAACAAAGGAAAAGCCTTTTACACGGGATTAAAAGGATTAGGAGAAATGATTTTTCACGATTACGAAACAAATAGAAAAAAACGAATTAACTGAGAAAATGAATACAACAATCAACACATTTGGTGCTTTGAAAGCATCAGGATATAGTTCCAAAAGTATCAAAACAGAACTTCGAGATAATTTGATTACAGCGCTAAAGTCTGGAATACCTACCTTCCCGGGAATGCATGGTTATGAGCACACAGTGATTCCCCAGTTAGAACGTGCGATTCTTTCCAAGCACAACATTAATTTACTTGGACTTCGCGGACAGGGAAAAACCCGCATTGCACGGTTGATGGTAAACTTGTTGGATGAATACATTCCTATTGTTACTGGCAGTGAAATGAACGACGATCCATTTAATCCGATAAGTCGGTTTGCACGAGATATTATTGCAGAAAAGGGAGATGAAACACCCATATCTTGGTTGCACCGTTCAGAACGGTTTTTTGAAAAATTAGCTACACCCGATGTGACGATTGCAGATTTAATAGGTGACATAGATCCGATTAAGGCCGCAAATTTGAAGTTAAACTATTCAGATGAAAGAGTGCTACATTTTGGAATGATCCCACGCGCAAATCGTTGCATTTTCGTAATTAATGAATTACCCGATTTACAAGCCCGGATTCAAGTTGCACTATTCAATATTTTAGAGGAAGGTGACATTCAAATTCGTGGATTCAAATTACGTCTTCCTTTAGATCTTCAATTTGTATTTACCGCCAATCCAGAAGACTATACCAACAGAGGAAGTATTGTTACGCCGCTGAAAGACCGAATTGGATCTCAAATCTTAACACATTATTCTGCTGATTTAAAAACAGCAAAAACGATTACGAACCAAGAAGCTGAAAAGTTGGAAAATCGTCATTGCAAGGTTCATGTTCCTGAACTAGCAAAAGATATCTTGGAACAAGTGGCATTTGAAGCTCGAGAAAGTGAATACATCGATCATAAAAGCGGTGTGAGTGCGCGTATGAGCATTACAGCATTTGAAAATTTGGTCAGCACCGCAGAACGAAGAGCAATCTTGAATAATGAATTCGAAACAACTGTGCGTTACAGTGATTTAATTGGTATGATTCCATCCATAACCGGAAAAGTTGAATTGGTATACGAAGGCGAGCAGGAAGGATCATCTTTTGTGGCAAATCATTTAATTGGTGAAGCGACTAAAACACTTTTCCTGAAGTACTTTCCAAAAATTGAAAAGCTAAAAAAACAAGATCAAGAGACACCTTACGATGCAGTTTTAAATTGGTTTTTTGAAGCTGATGCACTTGAATTATCAGATGAAGCAAGTGAAGAATCTTACTCATCGGCTTTGCATAATATCGAACCCTTGAAGCAACTAATCATGAAGTATCAACCAAATGTGACACCAAAAGATGCTCCTTTTCTAATGGAATTTATAATTTGGGCCTTGGTTGAGCTAAAACAATTAACCAAACGAAGAACAGCTGATTGAATGTCATTTAATGACCTTTATGACAATTTGATTAAAGGACTCTAGTTGTCTTTCAAACAGAATTAGTGCTTATACTGATAATAGGATAGTTAATTTGTTTATTGAAATCGAAAATTTACTTTGCTTAAGTTGATTTTCAAAAAATTCTAAGATATGGTTTGATTCAATTTGAATTTTGTCGGTTAAACCGATTATTTTGCATGATTCAACCAAATCAATTTTACTTCCGTGGTTTCTTGAAGTCGATCCGCTAATTTGAAATAACGTTCTGATAAAGAGGATAAAAAATCTTGTGCTTTATTTCCTTCGCTACTAAGACCTTTCAGTTTATCTATTCCCCAAAATTTCACTAAGTGGTCAATGATTTTTGCATAGTCATGACTGGTATACACGCCAATCTTTTGCGTGATGGACGCAT
>JBEIKF010000351.1:0-2291 GCA_040379905.1 Crocinitomicaceae bacterium | reverse complement strand
CATAGGAAGAGTCTTTTTCTATACTGCTTAGGTATTGCTTGTATTGTTTGAGTGTAATTTGTTTACTAATTCTGAAAGATGAAAGATGATGAATTGCGCTATCTGATTGTATTCCCATTTTTTGGGCAAAGTTTAGATTTTTCTCTTTCACGGGATAAAAATTAATCTTCTGTCCGTAAGAAATCGAAAGTATGGAAATAAAAACCAAACAGTAAAAGTTTTTTGTCATAAGCTTTGTATTTAACATCTTGTAATCGTTAATATATCGTTCAAACTATCCATATATAATTTGGCATCAATCAATAAGTTACAGAAATGTGATTTGCTGGTGGAAATATATGAAATTGGATTTAGGCCAACTTTCGATACTTTATTCGTTTCGGACCAGAATCACCTAATCGCTTCTTTCTATTCTCCTCGTATTCAGAATAACTTCCTTCAAACCAATAAACTTGTGAATCGCCTTCAAAAGCCAAAATATGGGTACAAATGCGATCAAGGAACCAACGGTCATGGGAAATTACTACTGCACATCCTGCAAAGTTTTCAATTCCCTCCTCTAGCGCTCGAAGCGTATTCACGTCAATATCGTTGGTCGGCTCATCGAGAAGTAACACATTGGCTTCCGTTTTCAAGGTCATTGCTAGATGCAAGCGATTTCGCTCACCACCAGACAAAACACCCACTTTTTTATTCTGATCGGAGCCATTAAAATTGAATTTAGATAAATAAGCTCTGGCAATGATTTTCTGATTTCCAATCTCAACATATTCCAGACCATTTGAAACGACATCAAAAACCGTTTTATCCGGGTGAATATCCTTGTGAGTTTGGTCAACGTATCCAATTTTTACGGTTTCTCCGACTGTAAATTCACCTTTATCTGGTTGCAATTCATCCATAATCATTTTGAAAATGGTCGTCTTTCCAGCTCCATTTGGACCTATTATCCCTACGATTCCAGCAGGTGGTAGTTTGAAGTTCAAATCATCATATAACAATTTATCTCCAAATCCTTTCGATACGTGCAGTGCATCAATCACATTTTGACCCAAACGAGGTCCGTTCGGAATTGGTAATTCGAGTTTTGCTTCTTTGTCTTTTGCATCCTCAGAGAGCATTTTGTCGTAATTCTGCAAACGAGCTTTGCTTTTTGCTTGTCGAGCCTTTGGATTCATGCGAACCCATTCCAATTCGCGAGCCAACATTTTTTGTCGTTTGGATTCCGATTTCTCCTCCTCTTTTAAACGATTCCCTTTTTGCTCCAACCATGAAGAATAATTCCCTTTCCAAGGAATACCCTCACCCCTATCTAATTCAAGAATCCAGCCTGCTACATTATCAAGGAAATATCTGTCGTGGGTAACGGCAATCACTGTTCCTTTGTATTGTTGCAAATGTTGTTCTAACCAATCGATTGATTCCGCATCCAAGTGGTTGGTAGGTTCATCCAAAAGTAAAATATCAGGATTTTTCAGAAGTAAACGACACAAAGCCACACGTCTTTTCTCTCCTCCTGAAAGTGTTGAAATCAATTGATCATCAGGAGGACAGCGCAACGCATCCATTGCTCTTTCGAGTTTTGTATCCAACTCCCAAGCGTCGGTAGCATCTATTTTATCCTGAACTTCTCCTTGTCGAGCAATGAGTTTATCCATTTTATCTGGGTCATTCAGAACCTCGTCATCCATGAAGGCGGCATTGATTTCTTCATATTCATTAAGAATATCAACAATTTCTTGTACACCCTCCATCACAACTTCTTTGACTGTTTTATTCAAATCAAGTTCAGGCTCTTGCGGAAGGTAACCGACTGAATATCCTGGTGAAAAAACAACATCACCTTGGTATGCTTGATCCAACCCAGCAATGATTTTCATTACGGTAGATTTACCAGAACCATTCAAACCGATAATACCGATTTTAGCTCCATAGAAAAAGGATAGATAGATGTTTTTGATGATTTGTTTTCCTTGGGGAGTCGTTTTGGAAACTCCCACCATTGAAAAAATGATTTTTTTATCGTCTGACATTTTGAAATAGATTTATTGCAAAGATAATAGGTGTTAATTATCCGAATGCGAATTTTAATGGTTTAGATTATCGATTCCTATGTAATTTTTTAAATCTTGTCCATTATCAATAACTCGGATCATATAGTTCCTGATTAATCAAATGATCGATTTCCTCGATTTTAATCGTGGAAAGTCCTTGTTTAATAGCGTTAATCATTACTGCTTTTGCGATGGCAATTGAAATTGACCTTATTGCATTAATTGGCGGGTAAAGTG
>JBEIKF010000350.1:0-2349 GCA_040379905.1 Crocinitomicaceae bacterium | reverse complement strand
ATATTCCGAACAGATTTAAATGCCACAACTTGTTCATCAACTCCAAACATGCTTTTATTTCTCTTACGAATTGTAATTGTTTTTTCAGTTAAATCAATGGTTATTCTCCAAGGATTCAAAACATGTGCACCTTTTCCATTAAAAATAAGTGCATTTGAGGAAGATACAGCTTCAAAAATCATAAATCAATTTTAATCTATAAAACATAAATCAATTTCAGCAGATTCAAAATTTTCAAAGAAATAAAAAAGATTATTCCTTGAAATCCTTCAAATCAATTTTCTCATTAACAACCATTTTAGATACTTTACCAGAGAATGTCATCTCTCCAAATGACATTGACATCGAATGAGGGAAAAGAATTCCACCAACGTCTTTGTAATCTCCTAAGACACTTGTTGTTTCTACCGTTTCATCTCCTTGTTTTCTTATTGAAACCGATTTTTCCTTCAAGAAAGTTGTCTTATTGTAGTAATCATATGACTCTGAAGAATCCTCAATCGTTTTCACTACGAAATAATCGATCCCATCTTGATTTTCGATTCCAATAAGATCATAGTTGGCTCCATTTTTCGCATAATTCAGCTCTGGGAAAAGACCACTTGACTTTTTCTTTGAAGTTAGTTCCTCGGATGTTAATTCCTTCTTTCCAGCCTGCATATTGTATGTAAATCCAGACTTACCATCGTAAAAAGACTTTTGAAATACCATTCCTTGTCCTTCCATCTTCTGAGCTTCTATTTCAGGAGCCATCCAATAGTCTGTCATTTTTAAAGGAATAGGAATTTTAGCGGAAGACAAATCCGTTACTCGCTCGTATGATTTGATTTTCTTCAACTTTTTCGATAATTCTTTTTTGTTTTTCGTTTGTGTAACAGCATAGATGTAACTGTCAATCAGTTGTTCTTTGGAAATATCTGCTTTTTTCATCTCTTTCACTTCGTTTCCAAAAGCATCAAATAATTCGATTTTTCCATCTGAATCAAATTTTTTCAATTTGTCGATAATCTCTTCATTTCCAACAACAACGATATTACAATTCTTGGAAGTGAAATATTGCTGAGCCATATCCAATATATCTTGCTTGTTAACGGACTCTAATCGTTGTAAATAAGTCTTGTAGTAGTCTTTTGGTAAATTATTCTTGATTATGTTCAATGCGAAACGGGCAACTGTTTGAGGATTTTCCAATGAAATCGCGAATTTTCCATTCATTGTTGATTTCGTTAGATTCAATTCATCATCATTCACATTCTCAGATGTAATTTTTTCGAACTCTCCCAGAATTTGAGTAATAGCGGAGTCTGTCACAGCATTTCTAAAATTACCTCCTGCGGATAACCATGCTCCATTATCCTGAATATTTAAGGAAGAGTAGCAACCATACGTGTATGCCTTATCCTCTCTCAAATTTTGCATCAAACGTGTCCCAAATCCACCACCTCCGAAGATATTATTCAACACCGTTAAAGGCAATTGATTTTTATCTCCTGTCATTATTTTGACAGGGAAAGTAACATAAACAACTGATTGCACAGCTCCTGGTTTCTTCACAAAAACAACGCGATTTCCTTTTGAAAAATTACCAAAATTCAAAGGATTTTCTAACGCACCGCCTCCTGACCAAGATCCGAAATACTTATTTACAAGTTCCTCAGTTTGCTGGCGATTTATATCTCCAACCACTACCAAATAACTCGCCTTTGGGGTGAAATAGGCTTTGAAATAATTGACAACATCTTCGCGCGTAATATTATTCAATGTCGCCTCCGTCATTACATCACTGTATGGGTGATTCGGGAAATTAACTTTTACAACCGCATTTTGAGCCATCGTTCCTGCGTCAGATTTTGCGGACATCAATGCCGATTCATTTTGTTTTTTGATGCGATCAAATTCCGATTGCGGGAAATTAGCATTCATCAATACATCCGACATTAATGTCAAACCCTTGTCAACGTGTTTTGTTAAACAAGAAAGAAACATTGAATTCTTATCCGCTGACAGCGATGCACCAATATAGTCAATCTCTTTATCTAACTGGTCTTTCGAACGATTGTTGGTTCCTGACATGATTAACGACCCTGCCATATCTGAAAGACCGGCTTTATTTCCTTCCATACGTGGATCAGAACCCATACTTAAGTCGAAGGAAACTTTCGATATCTTGTGATTTTCAGAAAGAATTACTGTTATTCCGTTTGCAGTTGTAAAAACTTCTGATTCCTTCAAATCATTTGCTTTTTGAGGAGCAGGAGTCGGCATCACGGAACGATCCAATTGCGCTTGAACGAATCCCGTAAAAAGTATGATGGAGCTTAAAATTATCTTTTTCATGACTTTCAATTT
>JBEIKF010000349.1:0-2356 GCA_040379905.1 Crocinitomicaceae bacterium | reverse complement strand
CTCAATACCTTCAAGCAAGATTGGGGAGCCAATCTTACTAGTATGTTATTGAAGACTTTCGAAAACGAGCCATTAGAGTTAGCGAGAAAGTCCTTGAAGTCGATGATTGCCATTCCAGAGCCAAGATTGTCGGTTTTGCTCACTGGGAATCCAGAACACTTGTTAGGATTGGTGAAATCGATTACTAATGGCCTCTACTCTCGTTTTTGTATCTACCAAACCCAGAAAATTGGTTGGATGGATATGAAACAAAACGAAAATGACAAAAATTATCTCGATGGGTATGAAAGCATGTCAGTCATAGTGAATCAAATCAACGAAAGGTTGGCTACTGGTTTAGGTCTAGAATTTGGCCTATCAGAGGATCAAATTTTTGCTTACAACCAATACTTTGGTGCCATTCATGAAATGTTAAGTAATCAAATAGATTCTAATTTTTCGAGCGTTGTTAAGCGAATGGGAGTAGTATGTTATAGGATTTCAGCAGTTCTAGGAGCAATCAGAAACCATTCACAAACAGGAAGTCGCTTAGAATGCAGTAATGAAGATTTTGCAACCGCCATTTCAATTTGCTCTACTCTTCTTCAGCATAGCGTTTATACGTTTTTAACTACCTCGGAGCCAAATTCAGCGATAGAGGAGTTTTACAAGCGCCTAGAACATACATTTACTCGTACAGAAGCCTTACCAATAGCGGATGAACTTGGAATAAAATCTCGTAGAATGGATTCCTATTTGAAGGAGTTAACCGCCCAAAAGAAAATCCGTAAAGTTTCTCACGGACAATACGAAAAATGCACCCCTGCAATATTGCAAAATGTGCAATTTGACATGGATGATGAAGATAACCTCGAGGACGAAGTAAAAATGTCGCTTGGAGCACAGGAACTTGGAGAAAAAGTAGTCGCAATCGAAAGCGAATTCCCTCAAACAGAGTTCCATGAGGCGGAAATTGCACAAATTGCAAAATTGCACGACCCTTTTTTAAACGAGCCCAAAGAACTCGCTTACAATGATGAGAAGTCAGAGCACCACAACTTGGATTGGGTCGATGATGTATTTGGATGTACAGCTTACACAGAAGAAGAATTACATCAAGTTTTAATTCGCAATGGCTTCAGAGATAATGACATTAGAGTTGAACAAATCAACCTAGCGCTTAGTAAAAATAAGTTGGAATGCAATTCCGGTTATTATTTTCATAGTTCACCCTGCTTCTAATCGATGAATAGTTTTAGCCCTGGCGAGAGCTGGGGCTTTAACTTTTTGTGCATATCGTATACATCACAACCAAAGTTATCAATCTTGGTAAGGGTTAATAATCAAGTTGAGGGGTTTAATCTCTGATGTTAGCTTCAATATTTAAATTCTGGCCGGAGAATAGCACAAAATAGAGCTAAAATCACATTTGTGCCTGCTAATCAACCAATTAATACACAATTGGAACAAGTGCAGTTACTAAGACATTTGTAGTTTTATTAATAAATTCACGTTTGTGTAAGCGATTAATTAAAATATTGTTATGTTTGTTTCGATCAATATCGTACGGCATGAAAAAACACCTACAAATTCTGACACTTTCTTTAGTGATTTTTCTTTCTAGTTGCTCGAGTAGATTACTCGTGTCTTCTGGCGCAAAAAGTAACGAACCATTAATCTTTAATGGGGAGTATAAATTTGATACATTGGAGCCAATAAAAGTAACAGGTAAAGCGATCTTTGGCATACCTACATCATCCCATTTAGGACCATATAAAAACAAGAATGGTTTTCTATTCACATTCAATGGTTTGGAAGTCGGAAGGACTCCGAAAATATTGCCTATTCTAACAATGGTGACTTTCAGTTTCTATTCCGCTAGGCTAGTTCAAGCGATTGGTGGATATGAATATTATTTCCGTGGTAGCGACCCTAAAATATCATTCATTCCTGCGGTTATTCTGGGCCTACCAATTGCTGGTGCAACCAATAATTTACTTTGGCAGTCAAGCGCATTTAGTGGGGCATCCTCTTGTTTTAGATACAGATTAATCGAGGAAAATCCTGACATAGATTTATTTGTGTATCCCAAATACAAGGTAGAATACAATAGTGGAATTTGGACGCAATCATCATCGCTTATCGGGAGTGCAATTGGGGCTTCGTTAATCATTAATCCACTGAAACCCATGATTCAAACTCCAATCCAAGCTCCACCATTGCCAGCAATACCTGATAAACCTGTAAAACCTGAAATTCCAAAAAGTGATACCCCTACACCTATAAAACCTTCTAAGTCAATAGAAAAACCAAGTGTAACACCGATAAACAATAGCGAAAGCTCAACAATTAAATCAACAAGAGTGCAGGTAAATGG
>JBEIKF010000348.1:0-2383 GCA_040379905.1 Crocinitomicaceae bacterium | reverse complement strand
TGAATAATTTAAAACAAAAGCTTTTTCCGTTTGCTTTGTGGGCTATGTTGATTTTTGTGTCAAGCATTTCGCATGCTCAAAGTCGCGCAACACTTTATCAGGCTGCGTTTAATGGTGATATTTATGAATATGGTTATCGTTCGTTACCAAAAATTTCAGTGTCTGGGGCACCTGCTGATATAGATTGGAATAGGTGGTCAATTTTACACGACGGAAAAACCTATAGATTGTATTTCTTTCCTATAAAAAGATCTGATGTGCTTTATCAATTCGGATTTAATGAGAGCACTTTGGAATACGAGTTTGGATATAATTCAATAAGTGAAATACCTGTTTTAGGGTTGCCAACAGGAACAAATATTAGTAATTTTTCAATTTTATTCGACGGGCAGTTTTATCGTCTATACTTTAGATCGAAAGAAAGCTTCAGTTTATTTCAATGTTCTTATGACGAAATTAATCAAGCCTACCGATTTGGCTTTAATTCTATTCCTGAGATTGAAATTATTGGAGCCCCAGAGGATACAGAATGGAACAGTTGGTCTATGCTCCACGATGGTTCTAGTTTTAGACTTTACTTTAAATCCTATGAAAGAACGAATGTCCTTTATCAGTTTTCGTTTGATGGTGGTGCCTATGTGTATGGCTATAACTCAATTCCTGAAATTTCAGTTCAAAAAATGCCGAAATTGAATTATGTGAAAAAGTTCAATATTACGCATGATGGCGGAGACTATAGGTTCTACAATTTAAAGGTGGAATAGCTCAAATAAGCTGCAAAGAAACAACCTTTTTTATGTAAAGCGGATGAACTTCGGCAAACGTGAGTTTGGCACAACATTGAACGCAGTCCCGCCTTTAGTTTCTTGGAAAATCGAGTTGGCTAATGCTACAAACCAACTCTTTCAAAGGATAAATTCGAAACCAAACAATTACGCCGTAGGAATAAAATCTCCGATTTTCCAATTACGAAGCAGGAACAACTAAGTTCCCATAGCGCAGTTCCTTCATTCCCCCTCCTCGTAATAATAAGAATAATCAATTCCTTTCATGAACATTTCACGATCATGGATCTTCGAGGTTAATGCATTTTGAAGAAGTGTTTTTAAAACTTGGCTCTTGGTTGGACTAAGTACCATGGCATTCATGTATTCACGTTTGCCTATTTGACTCCAATCGATACACTTTTGAATGCGTTTTTTTAGAATTAAATCAAGCCATACGCGAGCGCTTCTGCCATTACCTTCCATAAACGGATGAGTGATGTTCATCTCAATATACTTCGAAACAATTTCATCAAAGGTTGACTCAGGCATTAACTCAATTTGCTTCAGATTTTCAACCAAAAATTTCGACATGGCAAATTGAAACCCTCCTTTTGAAATATTCTTCTGTCTAATTTGTCCAGCAAGTTCATAAAGTCCACCAAACAGGTAAGCATATCAGCCAGACGATGTTTTCCATCAGGGGCAAGCAATTTCAACTGGGTAGTGGCACTAACCACTTGACTATTTTCTCTCTTGAGTTTCGCTTTAAGGTATTTCCAATAATTGCGCGATTTCGAATAATCCTCTTGATCTGTAAGAACAGCAACAACATCCAAAACAGAAAACCACCACTTAGCGTTTTCTTCATCCCAAACCGCACGAACTTCGCGGTCATTAAAGAATCGGATGGAAATTTTAGCGTTGCTCATAGCTCTCGTAAAAATAGCTTATTAGCTTGAATTGTGAACTAGGTCGACCTAACTTTAGATTTTTGGTTATTTGATGTAGCTTTTTAAGGCTTGAACATATTCGTTAAAGGCTCGTTCACCTTTGGTTGTGATAGTTGCTGTTGTCACGGGATATTTTCCTTTGAAAGATTTCTTAATTGAAATGTATTTAGCTTGTACTAGTTTGTCTAGTTGAACACTTAAGTTTCCCGAGGTAGCTTTTGTTTTTTCTTTTAAATAAACAAATTCAGCCTCTTCTAATCCCATTAGCAAGGACATAACCGCCAACCTGAGTTGAGAGTGTAAAATAGGGTCTAGATTTTCAAACATTAGCACCTTTCATGAGAATGCCTGGAATTACACAAGTGCAGATCGCGGCAACTGCAGCCAATAAATACCCTATGTTTAATTCAGCATTGTTGCTAATTATTGTGAGCGGCATGCTGAGTGCTCCTCCTATTATAGATGCACTGTGTTTGGTTATACCTCCTGTAATAAATACTGCACAGCCAATGAGCATAGGGACCAAGATTATTATGAGATGTTGATTGAATCGTATTGAAATTAAGGTAACTATAGCGTACATTATCGATAACCCAATGAATACGACGAAATAAACTCGATCGAAGTGCGATTTTGCTGTCTCGTTTTTATCATCTGATTTTTTAT
>JBEIKF010000347.1:0-2389 GCA_040379905.1 Crocinitomicaceae bacterium | reverse complement strand
GGTCAGTCAAAGATACTATTCTAGTATGAAATTTATTCAAATACCGTTATTTCTTTCACTTGTTTCATTAATTTTAGCTTATTCAAATCTTTAAAAATGAGTTTTCCATATCAAATCAAGTCGCTCGAAGATTATAACAATCAATACAAACAAAGCACCGAAGAACCAGAGAAATTTTGGGAGGAAATTGCGAATCATTTTGTTTGGAAAAAGAAATGGGACCATGTTTTGAATTGGGATTTCAAAAACCCATCAGTAAAGTGGTTCGAAGGTGGAAAACTCAACATCACGGAAAATTGCTTGGATCGCCATTTATCCGACAAAGCGGATGTTCCTGCTATCGTTTTTGAAGCCAATAATCCGAAAGAACAAAAAATGGTTTTAACGTTTCGCGAACTCTACGATCAAGTGAATCAATTTGCGAACCTGCTTAAAAACAATGGTGTAAAAAAAGGAGATCGTGTTTGCATATACATGGGAATGATTCCAGAGTTGGCAATTGCAACGTTGGCTTGTGCGCGAATTGGAGCAATTCACTCAGTGATTTTTGGTGGATTTTCAGCACAGGCAATTGCTGATCGTTTGGAAGATGCAAAAGCTGAATTTATAATTACTTGCGATGGGGCCTTTCGCGGAGCTAAAGACATTCCACTGAAAAATGTGGTCGACGACGCTTTGGTTGGAAATCATACGGTGAAAAAAGTCATTGTCTACCTACGAACGCATACACCAGTTAGCATGCTGAAAGGCCGCGATGTTTGGTGGAGTGACGAAATGAAAAAAGTTAGTGAACAAGGTCAGTTCTTTTGTGAACCCGAAATAATGGATGCGGAAGATATTCTGTTTATTCTTTACACATCAGGCTCCACAGGTAAACCAAAAGGTGTTGTTCATACAACTGCAGGTTATATGATTTGGACAAATTACACCTTTGTGAATGTATTTCAATATCAACCTGGACAAGTTCATTTTTGTACTGCCGATATTGGCTGGATTACTGGGCATAGTTACATTGTTTACGGCCCATTAAGTGCAGGAGCAACGACACTCATGTTTGAGGGAATACCAACTTGGCCGGACGCGGGTCGCTTTTGGGAAATCGTTCAAAAACACAAAGTGGATATTCTATATACAGCTCCAACGGCGATAAGAAGTTTGATGGGATTTGGGCTCGATACAATTAATGATAAAGATTTGAGTTCATTGAAAGTATTGGGTTCTGTTGGAGAGCCAATCAATGAAGAAGCATGGCATTGGTATCACAAAAATATCGGAAAAGAAAACTGTCCGGTGGTTGATACCTGGTGGCAAACAGAAACCGGTGGAATTATGATTTCCAATTTAGCGAATGTAACTCCGGGAATTCCTTCCTATGCGACATTACCATTACCTGGAGTTCAACCTTGCTTAGTGGATGACTCAGGAAAAGAGATTGAGGGAAATGATGTTTCGGGGAATTTGTGTGTGAAATTTCCATGGCCGGGGATGATTCGAACAACCTATGGCGACCACGAACGATGTCGTCAGACGTATTTTTCTGTTTATGAAAATAAGTATTTCACTGGCGATGGGTGTTCCCGAGATTCAACTGGTAATTACCGAATTACGGGTAGGGTAGATGACGTTTTAAATGTCAGCGGTCATCGAATTGGAACAGCGGAAGTTGAGAACGCGATAAACATGCATACTGGAGTCATTGAAAGTGCCGTCGTTGGTTATCCTCATGACATCAAAGGTCAAGGAATTTATGCGTATGTAATTATAGAAAATACCCATGGAGATTCAGAATTAACCAAAAAAGATATTCTTCAAACCGTTTCTCTCGTAATTGGACCAATCGCTAAACCGGATAAAATTCAGTTCGTGCCTGGATTACCAAAAACAAGAAGTGGGAAAATAATGCGTCGAATTTTAAGAAAAATAGCTGAGGGCGATATATCGAATCTTGGCGACACAAGTACTTTGCTAGACCCATCATTGGTCAATGTAATAAAGGAAGGTGCTTTTTAATCGGGCTAAAATGAAATTCATATCTTTGACAAAACTTTATTGAATGCGTGTTTACCTAGATAATGCGGCGACTACACCAATTGCACCTGAAGTCGTTGAGGTGATGCTACCTATTTTTAAGGAGAATTTCGGTAATCCATCCTCAACTCATTTTTTTGGTCGAAATGCGAAGGCTCTGATTGAAACGTCTCGCAGAACAATTGCTAAATTCTTAAATTGTTAGTCCTCAGAAATTATTTTCATGTCGGGTGGAACGGAAGCGGATAATATGGCTTTACACGCATCCGTTTTTGAATTAGGGGTGAAGAGAATTATTACCACCAACATCGAACATCATGCGGTTGGACATACCGTAGAGTCGCTTGCCCATCATGGTCAT
>JBEIKF010000346.1:0-2415 GCA_040379905.1 Crocinitomicaceae bacterium | reverse complement strand
GATTTGGAAAGGATGGTCAGAGGTTTTTGAATATTCAGTTTCGCTAAATTAAACCGCAATCTTCTTTGACACAACGCTCGACTATCTTCGCACTATTAAGTGCTAATGGAATTCCACCTCCCGGATGAACAGTAACCCCTGAAAAATAAAGTCCTTTGATTGTCTTGGAAAAATTGGGATGACGGTAAAATGCTGAAAATGCACTATTGGAAGAATTACCATAAATTGAACCTTGTTTACCAAAATAAGTCGATTCAATTGTTCGCGGGTCTGCGATTTCCTCCACTTCAATCAATTCTTCTAAATCCGTATTTAGATGTTTTGAAATTTTACGAATAATTAGTTCACGTGTTTGAGTTAAAATTTCATCCCAACCCTGACCTACGTTTATTGGAGCATTGACCATCACAAACCAATTTTCACAACCTGTTGGCGCATCGTTTTTCTCGACTTTCGAAGTAATGTGAATGTAAATCGTTGGGTCAACATGCATGGTTTTGGTTTCGAACAAAGCATTAAACTCCGCTTCATAGTTCTCAGCAAACAAAATGTTATGAACTCCAAATTGATCGAAGGATCCCTTTATTCCCCAATAAAAAACAATGGCTGAAGTCGATTTTTCTTGATTCAATATTTTATGAGGAGCAGCAAAACCATTCAACAACTTCTCATACGTAAAATGAACATCCATATTGGAAACCACAAGATTGCATTCATAGGTTCCATTAACAGTTTTTACTCCAACTACTGAATTATTTTGGTGAATTATTTCACTAACATACTCATTGGTATAAAACGAAATTCCACAATCCTCTGCCAATTTTTTGAGGGTATCTGTTATGGCCACCATTCCTCCTTTTGGCATTGCAGGTCCTTCATTCAACTCCAGATGAGAAATTATATTCAACATTCCAGGTGTTCTGTATGGGCTACTTCCATTGTAAGTCGCCATTCGATTAACTATTTGGGCAGTCTTTGGATTTTTAAATACAGATTTGTTTACTTGATGCATTGAAGAAAGTAGTCCATATTTCGGTATTCTCGAAATCGCTTTCCAAACAGATTTATTAAACCAATGTTTAAACCGATGTAATGAAACTTCAATAAAAACGGGATAAACAGCCTCATAATTGCTTTTCATTCGATCAAGAAACGATTCAGTTTGATTTAAATCCTCCCCAAAACTTTGTTCAAACGTTTTCGAAACTACAGTTTTACCACTTTTCAGATTTACGTGCTGTCCATCTGCGAAAAAATAACGGCATGATTCATCTAGTCGACGATATTCGAAAAAATCTTCTGATTTCCCGCATAACGCCACTAGTTCTTGAATTAAATGTGGCTCTGTAAAAACGGATGGACCCATATCGAAACGATAAGAACCTATCATTTTTGAGTTAACCTTTCCTCCGATAAAAGCATTGGATTCAAAAATTGACACATCGTACCCCAGTTTTGCAATTCGAATTCCAGAAGCTAATCCACCAACTCCACTGCCAACAATTATCGCTTTTTTATTCATTATTAATTGATTAAACAATCATTCGACTCATCTGTTCAACGGAATACGAATCTCAACATACACCAAATCAGCTTGATAAAGGGATAAGCTGTAATTTCTTTTATATTCAATGTCAAGTCTTTTTCGCAAATTACTTAAACCGATTCCTAAATCTTTTTGTTTTCCTATTTCACCTGAGTTAGCCACTTGAATTAATACGAGATCATCTTCCTTTTCAATTCGAATCAAAATTTCGCCTCCTAAAACTAATTTTGAAATCCCGTGTTTTATTGCATTTTCCACCAAGGTTTGAATCGTAAATGCAGGAATTTTAACAGTCATCAATTCGTAAGTAATTATCTTTTTAACGCTGAGTCGTTCTTCGAATCTTATTTTCTCTAGACTTAGATATGAATCTACCATTTGAAGCTCATTTTCAATACTCACAAGCCTATCATAACTCGTTGAAAGAGAAAATCTCAACAAACTAGAGAGCAAAGATACCGCCTCCTTTGATTTTTTTGGATCAACTTCAACCAAAGCACGAATCGAATTTAATGCGTTAAATAAAAAATGGGGATTCAATTGTGATCTTAAATTTTGTAATTCTAATTCAGTTTGAAAAGCCTTCAGCGACAAATTATCAAGTTCTTGACGCTGGCTTTGTTCAAAAAAGTGAAACCCATAATAAAGGGTCAACCAAAATCCAAATAGCAATAAAAAGGAAGCCCAATTTATCAAGAATGAAATGATTCCCAAATTGACGAACGACCAAGAAAGAAGGATAGAAAGGATTTTTGTTAAAAAGACATAGAAAAAAGAAATCACAAGCAGCATAGCAATTGTTTTAACGAACTCGTTAAAACGTCTCAGATTCAAAAGACCTTGCGACAAAACTCGACCCCTCAAAAAAT
>JBEIKF010000345.1:0-2415 GCA_040379905.1 Crocinitomicaceae bacterium | reverse complement strand
GCAAGGTTCCTATACCTTAAATATCGTTCACAAAGAACTTATAAATTTACCTCGAGTAGATTAAAATTAAAAGTGTTTCCAGCCTTGCGCTTTGAGTGGAACAACAGTTCCATTCTTATCAATCAATATGTTACCTGAATCTTTAGAAGTAATGTGACCAATTACTGAAAAATTAGGATTGCTTTCAATTTTTTTAAAGTCTTCCTGTCGAATCGTGAATAAAAGTTCGTAATCTTCTCCCCCATTCAAAGCACAAGTCATCGGATCTAAGTTAAAATCCAAAGCCGTCATTGATGTCTTTTCATCTAATGGGATTTTTTCAGAATATACACTTACTGAACAAAAACTTGCTTTTGAGATGTGCAGTAATTCGGATGCAAGTCCGTCTGAAATATCAATCATAGATGTTGGGACAACACTAGCATTAGCTAATTCCTGAATGATATCTACACGTGCCTCAGGCTTCAACTGACGGCCAACTAAATAATCATAACCATCCAATTTAGGTTGAATATTCGGATTTGCATTAAAAACTTCTTTCTCTCGCTCCAAAACCTGAAGACCAAGATAGGATGCGCCAAGATCACCGCTAACAACAATCAAATCATTTTCTTTTGCGCCATTTCTATATGCAATTGAATTTTTAGTTGCACGACCAATAACTGAAATTGAAATCATTAAACCGGAGAGAGAAGATGTTGTGTCCCCACCTACTAAATCGACTTTAAAATGTTCACAAGCCGAATGAATTCCTTCGTATAATTCTTCCAAGGCTTCAACGGGAAAACGACTTGAGACAGCCAGTGAAACCGTAATTTGCTCTGCTTTTCCATTCATCGCACAGATATCGGAAACATTCACCGAAACAGCCTTGTAGCCCAAGTACTTTAGCGGCATGTACATTAAATTGAAATGAATGCCTTCAACTAATGTGTCGGTTGAAACTAAAAGCGATTCTTCCTCATTTAATTTAATTTCGGCTGCATCGTCACCCACTCCTAGAATTGAGTTTTTATTTTTCAACTGAAAGTCTTCCGTTAATTTATCAATTAAACCGAACTCACCAAGTTCAGCTAAGTCTCGAAATTTTTTATCTTCCATAGTTTATATGTCTCATCACTTTATTGTGTAGTTGCAAAATTACTCTAATTATTTTCTTCACTCAAAGTCCTTTTAAAGCCCAAAAAGTTCCAAATCCAAGTAAAATTGAAATGGAAACATTCAATGATAAAATCCCATAACTTCCCGATTGGAAAAGTTGGTAATTCTCAAATGAAAATGTACTAAAAGTGCTGAAACCACCGCAAATACCAACTAGAATTAAAGGTTGAATCCACTCGTTTTTTGGGCTTTTTTGTATCGCTAGTAAAGCGATTGCAAAAATGAAACAAGCCAACAAATTAGATAGAAAAGTTGCCCAAGGAAATGAAAGTCCTTTGAAGGGAATCAGCTTTCCAATTCCAAAACGCAATAAGCTCCCGATTCCACCTCCTACAAAAACAATTAACCAATTCATTTTTCTTTGAATTTAAGTCGTGAATAAAGAAAATGATTCATACTCCAACCAATAAGTAGGCCGATTGCTGCTCCAATCAAAACATCTGATGGATAATGAACTCCCAAATATACACGACTCAATGCAACAATAATTCCTACTGACATAGCAGTAACTTTCAGAATTCGATATTTTATCTGAAATAACGGCAAAACAAACCCTAGCATTCCGAAATAATTCGCCGCGTGTGAGGAAATAAACCCATAGATTCCTCCTCGATAGAAAACTCCTGATTTGACTTCGTAATAATGGAGCATGGGACCGATTTCCAGATTATGTGAAGGTCTATAACGTTGAAAAACCTCTTTAAATAAATGAACAGAAACTTGATCCGAAATTAAAACCGTCAAGAAAACACCAGAACATATCAAACCGAAATTTTTCCAACTATTTTCTTTTTTAATTAAGAAAAGTAAAATCAAATAAAAGGGGATCAAACTAAGTTTCCCGGAAAAGAACCACATGACTTCATCCCAAAAAGGGGTGTTTAATCCATTTATGAAAAGGAGAATTGATTGATCTATGGATTCAAACCAACTAATCATTATTTAGATGCTTCCAAATCAAATCTTTGAGTTCTGTAAGTCCTTTTTGAGCAACTGAAGAAATGAAAACGAATGGGATTTTGGGTAATTCCTTTTTTAAATCGGCAATTAGTTCATCATCCAACATATCCGATTTCGTAATCGCTAAAAGGCGTTCTTTATGCAATAACTCAGGATTATATTGTTTTAATTCATTCAATAGAATATCATATTCTTTCTTTATATCATCTGAATCTGCAGGAATCATGAAAAGCAACAAAGAATTACGTTCGATATGTCTTAGAAATCTCAATCCAAGTCCTTTTCCAGCATGAG
>JBEIKF010000344.1:0-2444 GCA_040379905.1 Crocinitomicaceae bacterium | reverse complement strand
GGTTCTTTGTTTGAATTATTTTCAACAAGATATTATTCCATTTGAACTTTTTGATCGTTTTAAATTAATTTTTACTTTTGAAAAAAAATAATCATGAAAAATCACACACTAATTTTAATAATTTTTACAACCCTATTTTTAAATTCTTGCAAGAAAACAGGTTGTACAGATCCTAAAGCAAACAATTATTCTGAATCAGCGAAAACAGATAATTCAAAATGTGATTATTCAGTAATTGACATAGATGGTAATTCTATAGGCGCCAAACCAATTGGCAATCAGATTTGGATAACTCAAAATTTAAAAGTTAAAAAGTATAGAAATGGAGACGTTATTCCTCAAATACAAAATAGTTCTGAATGGTCAACTTTAACGACAGGAGCATGGTGCTATTACAATGATGATCCATCACAAGGAGTTCTTTACAACTGGTATGCCGTAAATGACCCTAGGGGTTTAGCACCATCGGGTTGGCATATTCCTAGCAATGAAGAGTGGATATCATTACATGATTACTTAGGTGGACCATCTTGGGCAGCGACTAAGATGAAGAATCAAACAGGTTGGTCCCAGAATAATGGCTCGAATGAAAGTGGATTTTCGGCTATTCCAGAGGGGTATAGATTATCTGGTGGTCCCTATGAATGTTTAGATGTAAATGGTAAAGCAAAAGATGCTTTTTGGCATACTTCAACTGAGTATAGTTTATCTAATTCAAAATATACGTCGCTGATACATAATATTAATACTCCACTTTTTGGTAACAATGATAAGCGATATGGCTTGTCGGTCCGCTGCGTTAAGGATTAGTCTCATTTAAGGTAACCCTGCATTAAAAATTAAATTCACGTCTTTGGAAATCCCCAGAAATACTAACGAATATTTGCTGGTATCACTGGATTCATCGAAATTATTACAGAGGAGGGATTGTAGTCATTTGTCAAAAGAATTTATAAATTAAGAACTTAGTTTTATGCTAGTAGCTATCAATTCGCACCATCTAAGGCAGCAACGAAGCTAATCCTAAGTTTAGTGTTTAATTAGCTTTCCTAATTTTTCCAATCAATTTATCACAAACCGGATATTTTTCAACTTGATTCAAAATGATATTTCGTTTTGTCTTTGTGAGCGATTTCTGTCGATCTTTCAATTCACAAATATCCTTTTTCCAAAAGTAATATTCCTCTTTGTTCGGAACCAAATTCGTTCGGAATAAATAATGCCAATCTTCACTGCAAACTGATAGGCCAGTATTGAAACTCGCGACTTGGTTGTTGTTCAGCGAAATAATCATTCGGTCTTGTGGAATTGGTTTTAACAAACTGTAACCTGTAAAATTGGATTGAAACGTTTTGAGTTTGGATTCCTTTTCAAGATTTAATAAATCAACGATTGTAGGCGCAATATCAATATTGGAAGTTAATCGATTCAAATTCTTTTTCAATTGAAGTTTTTCATCGTTTGAAATAATGCCATCCGGAATGTAAGCCAAAAGTGGAATACTAATCGTTTCCGTATAATTGCTTTCTACATGACCAATATTGTGATGTTCTGTCAGTGATTCCCCGTGATCAGATGCGAAAAGAACGATCGTATTTTCGAGCAACCCTTCTTTTTTAAGGTGTTTGAAAAAATCTCCGATTATTGCGTCTTGATAGCGAACGGCGTTGTCATAACTTCCGCTGAATGAGTTATTCCATTTTTTATATTTTTCAGGAACTTCATACGGATAATGCGTTGTATTCAATTGCACGACCCCAAAAAAAGGTTTATTTGAAAATTTCGAAATAGTTCGATTCAGTTTTCTGATTGTCAACTCATCCTTGATTCCCAAGTCGTTGAAGTAGGGGAGACCTGAATTGTCTTTGTTCCACCAAACATCTAGTTTTTCCTTTTTGTAGAATTCATTGAATTTATACCACTTCAACGTGTGGGAGGAAAGAAAAAACGTTTTGTAATCGAAGATTTTGGCGTATTCCCACAGTAAGGGTTGCGAATACAAGACACTTTTATCCTGATAAGGTCCTATTCCCGTTAAAATTGCCGGAACTGCCAACATCGTAGTTGAAGAAACGGAAACCGGTTGTTTGAAAATATAAAAATTATCAGGGAATTCCTCCTGCATTTTTGCAAAATTGGGCGTCGTTTCATTCTTATTTCCGTAAATCTGTAAACTTCGTTTCCGCACCGATTCAAAAATGAAAACAACCACATTGAACTTTTTGGGATTCTTTTTGAGCTCAATGTTTGGAGGATTCCGTTCTTCAAGTCCTTTGCCTTTAAACTCGGAGTGGTCATCCCACGTAAACGCATGTCGTTGAACACAGGCTGCGAAATTGGCATCTACAATTGCGCATTGGTCATATTTCTTGTGAAATGAAATGAGTGTCTCAAATGCCGAAAATTGAATAATCCCGAATAGAAACAACCATTTAGATCGGATT
>JBEIKF010000343.1:0-2452 GCA_040379905.1 Crocinitomicaceae bacterium | reverse complement strand
CCCGAAGTTTACAAGGATATCGAATCGAAATTAAAAAGTACAGCTGACGTTCGAAATCGCTTTATCAGAAGGATTACTGCACCGATTCGAGAGACTTTAATTCATGAAGGTTATATCTTTGACATAAAAGCACGGACAAAATCAATTTCTTCCATATGGCGCAAGATGCAATCCAAAGGAATTCCTTTTGAAGAAGTTTTTGATGTTTTTGCAATCCGAATAATTGTTGAAACACCCGTTGAACTTGAAAAACCCGATTGTTGGAGAATATACAGTATCGTAACCGATTATTATCAACCAAGTCCTGAACGTTTGAGAGATTGGATTTCAACACCAAGGGCAAATGGTTATGAGTCCTTACATACGACGGTGATGTCACCAACAGGAAAGTGGGTGGAAGTTCAGATACGTACCAAGCGAATGGATGAGATTGCTGAACGTGGGCTCGCTGCGCATTATAAGTACAAAGAATCCAAAAACGACGAAAGTAAATTTGACCGTTGGATTGCTGAAATTCGCGAACTATTGGATAATCCGGAGTCAAGTGCATTGGATTTTGTGAATGATTTCAAACTGAATTTGTTCAATGATGAAATCTACATCTTTACACCAAAAGGCGAGCTACGCGTATTGCCAGTAGGTTCAACAATTTTGGACTTCGCCTATGACATTCATACGGATATTGGCAACAAATGTATCGGAGCTAAAGTCAACAACCGATTGATGCCCTTAAGTTATCAATTGAACAATGGCGACCAACTTGAAATTATTACTTCGTCAAAGCAAAAGCCGAATGAAGATTGGTTGCGATTTGTGGTTTCTGCAAGAGCCAAGCAAAAAATTAAATCTTCATTGAATGAGGAGCGAAAGTTAATTGCTCAAGACGGAAAGGAAATTTTGGAACGAAAATTCAAACAGTTCAATTTCAGAATGAGTTCGGATAATATTTCTTTTCTCGAGCGATTTTTTAGTGTAGGTAGTGCAACAGAATTATACTTTAGAATCGCCAAAGGTAAAATTGATCTTTCGCGATTGAGGGAATTGGAACACAATCATGGGATCATTCAATTACCTAAAAAGGACGTTGTCATCAAAAAGTATAAAAAAAATGAAAATGGTGATAATATTCCTGGAATTGATACGAAACAAGACACAATTCTCATTGGCGACGATTTCAAAGGTTTCGATTATCAAATGGCTAAATGCTGTAATCCGATTCCTGGAGATAAGGTTTTTGGTTTTATTTCAATAGGAGAGGGGATAAAGATTCATCGATTTAACTGTCCAAATGCGGTTCATTTGATGGGTAAAATGGCTTATCGCTGTATCAAAGCAAGATGGAAGTCAGATTATTTGGTTGAACGAATTGCTGCCATTCGTATCATTGGAATCGACCAATTGGGCTTGGTAAACAAACTAACGGAAATTATCTCCAAGCAAAACAATGTGAATATGAAAAGTATTTCCTTCGATACAAACGATGGCGTTTTTGAAGGAAAAATCAAAGTCATGGTTTACGATACAGAGCAATTGGAACAATTAACAAGAAAATTCGAAGAAGTGGATGGTGTACAACGCGTTACCCGTTGGGATACGGAGGAGGAAAGTCCGATTTAGTCTTGTCAAAAGCATCCGTTAAACTTTCAATCAAATCCATAGCAGTCATCGTAATTTCATTCTTTTTTCGAGTAGCAAAATCGCCTGCTAGACCATGAATCCAAACTCCAATGTGACATGCATCTTTTGTTGAATATCCTTGAGCTAAAAGCCCGGTTAGTAACCCAGTCAATACATCGCCAGATCCACCTTTCGCCATACCAGAATTTCCAGTATTATTGAAATATAGCATTCCATCGGGATCACAAATAGACGTGTAAGTTCCTTTTAAAATTATGTAACATTTCAGTTTTTTTGCCTGTTCTATTTGCTTGTTTAAGCGAGCAAACGCGGAAATTGATTTCCCGAATAATCGGTCGAATTCTTTTGGGTGAGGCGTTATAATTGAATTCTCAGGGATTTTAGCAAATAGAGAATTGTATTCTGAAATGATGTTCAAGGCGTCTGCATCAAGTACCAAAGGTCCCGAATAATTCTGGAACAAATGTTCAATCAGTTGCATGGTTTTTATTTCTTTAATGATTCCTGGTCCAATTCCAATCGCCGAATAATTTTCCCAACTCAAATCACCTGCTAAAAAATTCTCTTCCGAACTCAATTCACTCATGGCTTCTGGGTTTGTAATCTGAATTATTTCATAGCCACATTTTGGAACAAACGCTGTTACCAATCCTGCTCCTGAACGAAGCGCTGCTTTTGTACTCAAAACACTAGCTCCCATTTTTCCAAGTGAACCAGCAATGATTAGCGCGTGACCATATGTTCCTTTGTGTGAAAATTTTTCTCTATTTTTTAATTTTTTCTGAATGCAATCTTGTGTCAATAATTGAAATTT
>JBEIKF010000342.1:0-2503 GCA_040379905.1 Crocinitomicaceae bacterium | reverse complement strand
GGATGTATTTATAGGTTCTCCGATGTTTTTTGCTTGCGACCATTGTCCATCAGCTTGTTTAACCGAGTAATAGATGTCTTCATAAAAATCATTAAAAACAGGATCTTTCTCTTTAGACAAACTACTCGCTCTTCTAGTGGTAAAGAAAAGCATAGACTCATCTGCTGTAATATAGGGTTTGTATTCATGAAATTCCGTATTGACTTGTTTCCCCAAATTTTCAATTTTTACTTTGATAGGTCGCGAGGATAAATCTTTACCGCTCTTACACTCTTTTATGTATTTATCAGCTTTCCGAATTAGAAGCGGATCGGTATTGGTTGTTTTATTTTTTATGAAATCGATGTAATGATTAACAGCTTTATCCCATTCCTTATCCAAGTGATACGCTTGTCCGAGATAAAAATCGATGTCGGGATCAATCGATTTGTTCAGTTTTTTTGCTTGTTCGAGAAAAGGAAGTGCTTTTTGTTTGAAATTTGAATTTAAATAGCAGCGTCCTAACTTAAAATTTAGCAATGCGTTATTCGGATTGAACGAATTTGCTGCTAAATAGGGCTCAATGGCTTGATTAAGAAAAATAGTACCTAATTCATAAAATCCGTCACCAAGTTCAATATTTTCTTTCGCTTTTTTCAACGCTTCTTTTTGGGAAGGGAAAGCATCTTTAGAGAACTCGATGTTTTGTGAAAAGAGGTGAAATTGAGCAACTGAAAATAAAAGCAGGCATAATATCGATTTCAAGAAAGGCATATCATTGATTTTTAGAGATTAAAGATAACAATTTAGATTGATGAGAAAATTAATTCATTCGGTAATTATATTTTCACAACAACTCATTGTATGCCGTTCATACTTTCTTAATTTTGACTAAAATGAAATTAATGAAAAAAATAGTTATTCTATCGATTTTGATATTTAGTTTGTTCAGTTGTAAGTTCTATTATAATTCATCAGATATCAATTCGAAGCTTAAGTCATCTTTGGATAATATAGGATTAAACTGTGATAAACTTTCAGGACAAATAAATAGTTATCAATCTGAATACCTCAAGTTAAATTGCGATAATTCGACTTCTGAACAAAAAAAGGCTTTATCGATGTTTCAAGAAATCATTATTTCACTAAATGAAATAGGTTCTATTAAGAAAAAAACGAATGCGGAGTATGACAAATTTCTTGCGTATACAAAAGGAAAAGATAAAATTCAATCAGGAACAACAGAATGGAAAAGTTTTAAGAATACAAAAAAAGAATTCAAATCAGCATTGAAATCCATTCAAAAAACTGGAAATAAGACAGTAATCCAAGCGGAAGAATTGAATAAATTGGTATCCGAACAAATTGCTCCCAAAATTCAGAAATGTGTGGTTGCCGACTATAAAAAAAGTATAAAATCGGCTGTTGACAGTTTATCAAAATTGGAACAAGAGCTTCCTTTGAAAATTAATGAATACACGAATAAAATAAGTCCGGTTTTAAAAACATTTCAATCAAGTTTTCCGGAGAAATGTCAAGATTTGAATACTGAATTGGCAAAGATGAAAGATGTAAGCAAGGAATTGAGCTCAATTCTAAGTAAAGTAAACGGCATTAATCGTGATTTTTCATCGAAGACAAAAGGAGTTGAATACATTTATTCGTGTTCATCTGATTGGAACTATGTAATGAAAATCGAGCAGGAAATAAAAAATGAACAAAGTAATCTGAACAATTTGAAAATGAAAATGCAAGGTATTCAAAATCAAATTCAAACCATTGTTAGTCAAATGAAATAATAATAGATAAATCAGCCAAATTCAATTTCATTGCGTGGTTGAATTAATTAATTCAGAAATTATTATATTTGCACCTTGAAATACGGAGGTTGTAGCTCAGTTGGTTAGAGCGTCGGATTGTGGTTCCGAAGGTCGCGGGTTCGAGACCCGTCTTCCTCCCTAAAAGTTAAAAAAGGAATCCGTTTGGATTCCTTTTTTATTAGCCCTACATAGTCAGAATGAAGAATTCAGAAGCAATTGAAAAAAGAAGAACGTTCGGGATCATTGCCCACCCGGATGCAGGTAAGACAACCTTAACGGAAAAGCTGCTTCTTTTTGGAGGAGCTATTCAAACGGCAGGTGCGGTCAAAAACAACAAGATCAAAAAAACCGCTACTTCCGATTTTATGGAGATCGAAAAACAGCGTGGAATCTCTGTCGCAACTTCCGTAATGGCTTTTGAATACTCAGGCAAACAGATCAACATTCTTGATACACCAGGTCACAAAGATTTTGCTGAAGACACTTACCGAACATTAACCGCCGTAGATAGCGTGATCCTTGTGATCGACTGTGCAAACGGGGTTGAATCTCAGACAGAAAAATTGATGGAGGTGTGTAGAATGCGGAATACTCCCGTAATCATTTTTGTTAACAAGATGGATCGCGAAGGAAAGGGCGCATTCACGCTTTTGGACGAATTAGAAGAAAAGCTTGATATTAAAGTACGTCCTCTTACCTGGCCT
>JBEIKF010000341.1:0-2516 GCA_040379905.1 Crocinitomicaceae bacterium | reverse complement strand
CAACAAAGTTTTTAATCGTTTTTTCAATAATCCCAATACATTCGAAAAGCTGCTCCTCAGTTATAACCAAAGGGGGTGCGAAACGAATAATATTTCCATGGGTTGGTTTGGCCAATAAACCGTTCTCTTTCATGGCCATGCATAAATCCCAAGCCGTTGAGCTGTCGGGTGAATCGTTAACAACAAGTGCGTTTAATAAACCTTTTCCGCGAACTTTGACAACCAAATCACTCGAAGCAATGATACGAATCATTTCAGATCGGAAAATTTCACCTAGCTTTCTCGCGTTTTGAATGAGATTTTCCTCTTCGACTACTTCCAAAGCCGCAATGGCAACTTTTGCAGCAATCGGATTTCCACCGAAAGTTGAACCATGCTGACCAGGTTTGATGACCATCATGATCTCATCGTCAGCCAAAACAGCAGAAACAGGATAAACACCACCTGAAAGGGCTTTACCCAAAATTAATATATCGGGTTTCCTATAAGTTTCTGTTTGACGTTCACATTTATTTTCGCAAGAGCAATTTCCGCAAACTGCCAACAAACTTCCTGTTCGGGCAATGCCAGTTTGAACCTCATCGGCGATAAATAGAACTCCATTTTCAGAACACAATCTATGAGCTTCGCGGATAAAATCTTCCGACGGCGTGTAAACCCCTGCTTCACCTTGAATTGGTTCTACCAAAAATCCGGCGATATTCGGTTGCTTCAAGGCGTCTTCAAGTGCAATCAAATCATCATATGGAATTGATTTAAATCCAGGCGCATAGGGACCAAAATTTTTATTCGAATCTGGATCACTGGAAAAAGAAACTATTGTTGTTGTTCTACCGTGGAAATTTCCTTTACAGACGATAATTGTAGCTTGATTCTCTGAAATTCCCTTTTTCTCATACGCCCATTTGCGACAAAGTTTGATTGCGGTTTCCACAGCCTCAGCCCCTGTGTTCATAGGCAGTACCTTGTCGTAACCGAAAAGTTCAGTAACAAATTGCTCATATTCCCCCAAAGAATCATTGTAGAAAGCTCTAGATGTTAGGGCCAAAGTCTGCGCTTGCTCCATTAAAGCTTTCGTGATTTTTGGATGACAATGCCCTTGGTTTACCGCTGAGTATGCGGAAAGGAAATCAAAATATCGTTTTCCTTCAACATCCCAAACAAAAACACCTTCTCCTCGAGAAAGTACAACTGGAAGGGGGTGATAATTGTGAGCTCCATACTTGTCTTCCAAAGCAATCAGCGATGTTGAATTTAACTTTTCCATAATAGGATTCATATCGAATTTTAAAGGCATCAAAGATAAGCAAAAGGACTTCGAATCAAAAATTTGAATTGAATTATCAATGAATATAGCCTAAATAATCTAACGCTGAAGAATAATTCAATTAATTTGATGAACATACTTAACTTTGAAATATACTACTTTGTAATGAAAATAATTGCCACCCTCCTTTTTTTATCCCTAACCATATTTGATTCGGTGGGTCAAAAAATAATAAATACTCATAAAAACGCATGGATAACTTACACTGGTAATCATAAAATAACCACTAAATGGGGAGTCCATAGTGAATATCAATGGCGTAGAGCCGACGGTTTTCAAAATTGGCAACAATCTCTTTTGCGATTTGGGTTAGATTATTATGCTTGTTCCAATTTGAGCGCAACAGCAGGATATGCTTGGATTGTTACATTTCTTTATGGTGAACAACCTGTTGGACATGAATTTCAGGAGCATCGCATTTGGGAACAAGTTAATCTTAAATCGAAATTTGGGCGATTTGAAATTCAACATCGATATCGGTTAGAGCAACGATTTCTTGAAAATTGGATAACAGGAGTAAATGGAATTTACACAAATTCAGATAATCTTTTCAGGCAACGAATACGTTATCGACTCATGATTCAAGTTCCTCTAACAAAAAAGGAATTGACGGATAATACTCTATTTTTGAATGTAAACGACGAACCATTCATTGGATTTGGAAAAGGAATTGGGAAAAACATTCTAGATCAAAATCGCTTCATTGCTTCATTAGGTTGGAGATTTAGCAAAGATGTCAATATTCAGTTAGGTTATTTAAATCAATATATCGTGAAAACCGATGGGATTAAAGCAGAACGAAACCACACGTTGCTTTTTTCAACAATTTACAATTTCAATTTCGTCAAACTAGAGAAACCCCGAAACTAAATTCTCAGGGTTTTTCATTTTTTCTTAAATTCTACAAATCAAGTTGATATACTTTCGACAATGACTTATTGTCACGAAGCGTAATATCTAAATCCTTAATTAATCCATCCTTAATGTCGTAAACCCAGCCATGCACATGTAAGTTTTGACCTCTTTCCCATGCGGATTGAACAATAGAAGTCTTAGCTAGATTTAACACCTGCTCAACTACATTAAAATCAACAAAACTGTCAAATCTTTTTTTCTCATCTTCGATTGCATTCAATTCGTCCTGATGGAAACGGTAAACATCTTTTATGTGACGAATCCAATTATCAAT
>JBEIKF010000340.1:0-2526 GCA_040379905.1 Crocinitomicaceae bacterium | reverse complement strand
TTTCAGAATTCTGATCAGGTGGTGGTTGGTGCATCAGGCTCAATTATGGCAATATTTACAGCATTGGCCTTTCATAGTCCTAATATTCGTGTCAACCTATTTGGAATCTTTCCGGTCAAGATTTATCTAATTGCCATTTTCTTTTTGTTAAACGATTTAATTGGAATTGACAACCCTTCGGATAACGTTGCCCACTTTGCTCATTTAGGAGGTGCCATATTTGGTTTAATTTCGATACAATCCATGCATTCAAGTAACAACATCTTAAGCGTTTTAGGAAGTTTTTTCGATCGGATAAAAAAAATGATTACATCAGTTAAATCAACGAAAAGTGGCAAAGCCAAATTCAAAACAGACGAGGAATATAATCTTGAGAAGAAGCGGCGTCAGGAGAAAACAGACGCGATTTTGGATAAAATCTCCAAATCAGGATATGAATCGTTAACCAAAGAGGAAAAGGATTTCTTGTTTAATCAAAGTAAAAAATAACTCTCTGTCACGCAAATTTTTCAGCATATCGACCCTTTTTAAGCTTGTATCAGTTTTAAGTTTTCTTTGTCTGCTTTTAGCATATTCATCACCATACATTCATCCGAATACCATAAAAATATTACCTTTTCTAGGATTAGGTTATCCTATTATTGTTCTTGTAAATTGTTTTATTTTAATCGTTTGGACAATTGCACGATCCAGATGGGCAATCTACAGTTTATTTATAATCCTTCTTGGAGGAAAACTGCATTTCAGAACTTTATCTTTTACCATTTCGAAAGATACAACGAAGAATACAGAACTTAAAGTAATTTCTTACAACGTTCGTCTTTTTGACGTCTACAACCCCAATTTAGAATCTGGATTGGAAACGCGAAATCAAATATTCCAATTCTTAAGAAATGAAAATCCTGATGTAGTTTGTTTTCAAGAATTTTACAGCCAAGATAAACCTACTCGTTTTGAAACAATGGATTCGCTTTTTCAAGTGATGGGTACCAAAATTTATCATCAACGAAGTGCTTATAAGCGAATAGCACGTCAAAATTTTGGAATTGCGATGTTTTCAAAATATCCGATGATTGCAAAAGGTGACGTTATGTTCGAAACGCAAGGATCTCAAGATTTCAATTATTGTATTTATGCCGATATCGTTAAAGATCAAGATACCTTTAGAATTTACGATGTTCATTTACAATCCATTAAACTTCAAAGTGATTATTATTCCGCTCAAACAAATGATCCAACTTCCAACCTAACTCAAGAAAGCGCCATTCGTTTGATTTACAGAAAATTACAATCAGCCTATGTAAAGCGTGCTGACCAAGCTAGAAGGGTTGTCAATCACATCAAGACTTCCCCCTACCCGACCGTTGTTTGCGGCGACTTCAATGATACGCCAATGTCATATACCTACAATCAATTTGACCGCGTTTTAACAGACGCGTTTAGAAATACTTCTAACGGAATCGGAGTAACGTATGTAGGAAAAATGCCCGCAGGTAGAATCGACTATATTTTTCACAGTCCTGAACTAGCATCCAACAACTTCAAAATTCAACAAGAAGTCCTTAGTGATCACCGAGCAATTTCGTGCATAATCTCCAAATAATGTTTGTAGAAATTAATCCATATAACATTGATTCACGTCTAATTCAGCAAGCAGTCGACGAATTAAAACAAGGTAAAATCATCATTTTCCCAACAGACACGGTTTATGCTTTTGGCTGCGATTTGATGAACAAAAAAGGTCTTCAGGAATTAGCTAAAATGAAAGGAGAAAAATTGAATAAAGTTAATTTTTCAATAATTTGTTCAGATCTTTCCAATCTTTCAGATTACACGCGTCAAATTGATCGTCCAACATTTAAATTACTCAAACAATATCTTCCCGGCTCATTTACATTCATTCTTCCCGCGAGCAATGAAGTTTCTAAGATTTTTGATTCGAATAAAAAGGAGATAGGAATTCGAATTCCGGATAATAATATTGCAATCGAATTGGTTAAAGCGCTTGGTAATCCCATAGCTTCGACGTCTTTGCATAATGATGATGAAATTTTGGAATATTTCGCTGATCCATATGCTATTTATGAAAAATACGATGATCAAGTGCCGTTCATCATTGATGGTGGATTCGGACATTTGGAAGGTTCCACCATTATTAATTGTGTTGAAGATGAGCCTTTTGTCGTGCGAGAAGGTCTGGGAAAATTAAACTAGTTAACAATGATTCTTATAATTGATTGCGGAAGCTCTAAAACACCTTTCATTGAGGAAATAGTGGATGAATTTTGTGACTTCAAAACCATTCCTTTTTTTGATTTGACAGCGGAAATGGCCAATAAATGCAAGGGAATGATAATATCTGGAGCTCCAATTCTGATTACGGAAATAAATATGGAGCGCTATTTAAATCACGTTTTATGGATCAAAGAATTTACTAAACCCATCTTAGGAATTTGCTTTGGACACCAATTACTCGGGCTTATACACGGTGCTTTCGGATCAAAAATGCGTGAACATCGTGATTGG
>JBEIKF010000339.1:0-2532 GCA_040379905.1 Crocinitomicaceae bacterium | reverse complement strand
GAAATAGTTCCTTCGGTTGGTTTTTGAATTCCGGCTAAAATTTTTAGCATGGTCGACTTACCCGCTCCGTTCTTTCCTACCAATCCAATTCTTTCGCGTGGACCTATGAAATATCCAATCTTCGAAAACAACTCTCTCGAGCCAAAATGCACACTTAAATTCCCTACTGTAATCATTTACATTATAAAAAAACAAACCCCTCGGATAAACCGAGGGGTTCAGATTCAAAACTTAAATTCTAGTAATTCCACAAATCATGTTCGTATTCGTAGATCTCTTTCTTTATTCGTTCACCTTCTAACAAGGCGTCTATTCCTTGAGCGTAGTCCGTAATGTTTCGATCATAAATATTCTCTTCTTTAATCACGTAACCCGAAAAGTGTCTTGTTTCAAACAAATCTTCGAACGTTCCTTTGAAAGCATCATTCATCATGTTGAAACACTCTTTCTTTGAAAATAGGAAGCGACACTCATCGTAATACAACCAAAACAAAGGTTCTATATCTCCATTTGCCTTTTTGGCCATTGGAGCAATACCAATAATTCTTACATACCTCTGAGAACGTTGCTTATCAAAAATCCAATCTTCTTTCAATCGGTATCTTTCAATATCTTGTCCAATAATCACCGGTGGGCAACCATTCTCACTAGGGGTAGGAGAATACAAGCCTGGTATAGCTGGACAAGCGTCATCTGCATCAGAAATACGATCCAAATCAGTATCAGGAACTGTTAAGTATGGGTCTGTTATCGCACCAACATCAATTGGGATGGACATTACTGTACTCACTTCTTGTAAGTTTACTCTTTCAGTGAATTCGTCATCTTCAGCTCCAATAGGACCCGCATTGGCCTTGTATGCTGTTATGTCTCCATCCTTCAATCCTTGCACAATAACATGCCACAAACTCTTTCTTCCTAACTTCTCATCCTTTGGGTAAAAGAGTGCGTAATTGATTTTTTGATCCAAATCAATTTCTTCCCAAACACGCTTTTTCCATAAAATATCACACTCGCGCAAATTAGGCCACTCCTTAACTTTTCTTTGTCTATTAAGAATCTGTTCGTATGATCGGTCGCGAGGCGGCGGCACATAGCTACCATTTACGACTGATTGACTCGGTTGCGCTAGTGAGACTAGCGAAGTCATTAAGAAAACAAACAGTAGGGCTGAAATTTGTGCTTTCATGGTCAACATTATTTTACGGTAAGTGCAACAGAAGATAAAGTCTTAGGCGGTTCGCCTGTTGTTGAGTAACGAATATTCGTTATAGTTATTTTGTCTCCAGCAGTAACTTTCGATAATGCAGCTCTCATTTTTGGTGTTAAGCTAGCACTTGACGAATTATCTACAAGTGATTTACCTGGTCCTGAAATGTCCATGGTAAATCCAAGAATACTAATTTGAATTCCTGTAAAGACAAAATCCTCAGGCATAAACGCTTCAACAATTGAAGATGATCTGCAGCCCGAACCAACAGTTGACTCAAGAGACGACGCACCTGCGAATTTGGCAATTGGTCGTGGAACTGATTTCACAACGAACTGTTTTGGTGGCATACTAACAGATTTCCCGTTAATGGTTGCACTCACACGAATTTCTGCAGTTGCGTTTCCTGAACCAGAGGATGGAGAAACTTCGAAGTTTCCACCACCTTTAGATGAAATACTGCCACCCGTCATTGACACCTGCAATTGGCTCGGGTCAACACCTGGTACAGAAATTTCAACAGGATTTAAAACTCCACGATAGAATACATTCATTTTCGTAGCTGAAACTACTAATGAAGCCTCGCCCACGGTAAACGCAGGAATAATAAAAGGAATAGCCTGGTCTTGACCTTCAGCATTTTGGTATACGATGACACCTTTGTGCGAGTGAGAACCCAAAGCACTTTCATTTATTTTAAACTTACACTTTCCGTCTGAACCTGAAACAAGAGCTTCTTTACCAGCATAGTCAAACAATTCTGGCTTAGCACCTTCTCCAACTTCACCACCCATGTAAACTTTCGTTTTGCTAGCTTTGTTATAAGCAGCTAAGTAAATCTCAGCTACAAAGGAGTCTCCCTTAAGGATATAACTTTGCTTTGGAACTACAGCAACTGTAACATCGGAGAATTTCAAATCTGATGCATTGATTTGAGACGCTAAATAGTTTAAAACCGTGTTTTTAACCAAAATAACATCTGATTCAATTTTACTCAAATGTGCAATTACCGCCGCAAGTGGTGAGTGATAGAATAAAGCAGTTTCCCACTTTTCGTCTGGCTCTCCTTTTTCGCTGTTTGGAATATCCGCGAAAGCAAAGGTGTTAGCAATAAGCGCCTTGGCTTCTGGTGATCTGTCAGCAAGAACGTGATTATTACCTTTAAGATCGGTTACAGCTAAGTTTTGACAATCATTTGAAAAGGCAGTCAATTTCTCGCGAAGTTCAACTGCTGACCATGCTCCGCTTCTCGGTGAAGCTGGCTCATCGCCAATTAACATTCCGGTGGTGTTTTGATTCTCGTCTGGCTTAGTTACTTTTTC
>JBEIKF010000338.1:0-2557 GCA_040379905.1 Crocinitomicaceae bacterium | reverse complement strand
GTTTATTCTCAATTTCTAATGTCGTTCCAAATGCTGGAATGATTACCAAATCTTCAGTAGTAAGTTCTTCAAACGGAATTAATTGTTGTCCATCCGTGTCCTGAAGAAAAGTCAAGCCATTTTCTAATAAATCCTTGTTTACATCCGGATTGTGAATCATCTGGCTCAATAGAAAAATTCGTTTCCCAGGATTTTCTGCAATTGCCTTGTAGCTTCGTTCAATCGCGTTTTCCACGCCGTAACAAAACCCAAAATGACGCGGAATCAAAAAGGAAATTTTCCCGAAATCCAATCGTTTAGGGGAGAAGTCTTGTTTTCTTGGGTCCTCCAATTTCATCTTGGCCTTTACCTTACCAATAACGGGTGAGCGATAGAATTCAGGAATATCGAATTGCTTCATGGGGTAGAAACGCTTTTTAGCTGTAATTGTTTAATTAAGAACCACAACCGACACAATCGATGTGGCTATCCATTGGTTTAACGCCTTTCAATTTCATTTCCAAATTATGAATTTGGTCTTTCAAATCCATATCTGTGAACATATCTCCAGTTAATTGAGATTTCAATTGCTCGATTTGTTCTTCTAAAGTAATTTCTGCATTCATAAACTTGATTTTCATTCAAAATTCCAAAAAATCATGTACACAATTAAAATGAACCAAAAAGAGTTTTGAATATAGTTATTAACGATTAGCTATGGCAATTATGCTCACTCATAAAATCTTCCAAAAAGCAAATCATTCGCTCATGGCGAATTTGAGCAATTTCATTGGCAGTTTGCGTTTCCATTCGATCTTTCAATAAGAGTAATTTCTCGTAGAAATGATTAATGGTATGCGTTTTTGCGTTGTAATAAGCTTCTTTTGAGTCGTGTAAAACCGGTGGAACATCTTCCAAGTAAATCGCTTGCTTCTTGCTGCCGCCATAAGCGAAAGTTCGAGCAATTCCGATAGCTCCTATTGCATCCAAACGATCTGCATCGCGAACAATTTTTCCTTCCAGCGATGTTTCTGAATCTTTCACTAAAGCCCCTTTAAACGAAACAACTTTTATTACGTCAGAAACTGAATTCGCCAGTTCTTCTGTTCCGCCAAAATCGATTATTAGTTTTCGAGCCACTTGCCAACCTTCGTCAAAATTTCCTCCGTTGTATTTGTGATCTGAAATATCGTGCAGTAAAGCTGCCAATTCAATAATCTCACGATTTCCACCTTCTACATTGTGAAGATGCAAAGCCATATTATAAACTCTTAAAATGTGCTGCCAATCGTGACTTCCTTCTTGGTCTTTGAATTGATTTTCAATCTTATTTTTGATGTTTTCGATTAAGTTGGACATCAAACTAAAACTTTAGAACTCTGTACGTAAATGTTTGTTTTTCAGATTTTAAAACAATAAAGTAATATCCATTAGCTAGAAAATTAAGATTGATATTCTTTTCCGTTGTCTCTAGTAGTTTTTTTCCGTTCAGATCATTAATTGAAATTGACTCTACACTTTTGTCTGATTCAATTTGAATAACATCAGTAAATGGATTTGGATAAACTTTGAAATCTTCAACAGATGACTCGATAAGATTCGTTGCGTCTTCACCACGAACCTGAATATCATCAACATACAATTTAAAACCATCATATGTTCTCAACACAAAAGCAATGTAAATTAGAGAATCATTCAATCCCAAATTACTTAAATTAACTTCCCTTTCAGTCCATTCGAAATTCTCTTGTTCTACGTTTCCAATGGTGTCTGTAAAACTTGAGGGAGAATCGTCAGTTGTTGATAAAAGAACCAAATAATCATCTGGAAAAGAAGGATCGTGTGATTTCGCTTTCCAAGTCAAATAATTCCCAAATGTTGACAACGAAATTTGAGGTGAAATCAACCAACGATCAGCTGAATCCGCAGTTTCAAAAAACGATGTTGAAGCAGCCACAAGGTTCAACGTGCTGTCCGGGTCTTCTAATGAAATCCAAGCTTCCTGACCAATAAATGGTGTCATTGTAGCGAAAGGAGTGTTTCCATCATTATTAACAATGGAATAATTAGAAGGAATACCCGATTGAAAATCAGTTGAAAAAAGCGTTATTTGAGTGTTTCCAAGCTGGGAAATCAAAAGGAAGAAATATAAAACTGAAAGTTTTTTCATAAGGCAAAAATAACTTTATTCAACCAATGAAATGAGAATATCCTTGAATTCTTGGTAAAAAGCGTCAAATTCAATTAGGCGCTCTTTGAAGAATTGATGAATTATTGGCCAATCTTTATCCTCGTAAAAATTGACATTTTCCAACTCCCAGGATATTCGACCGATATTTGTCCCTTCCGCGTTAAAAAAAGAATCATCCCATTTAGTTGGGTGTTGCATTGTTTCTTCTAAAACCTTTTTTAGCTCTCCCAATTGTTCCCAAAAGATGGCTTGCACTCCTTCATCCTTGAATTGAATATCGTAACAAACCGCGGTTAGTTTTCCATCAGAAATCAAGCGCAGGTATGTATTTTTAACTTGAGTAGGGTAGGTAGCCCAATTTACACGGCGACCAGATGACGAAACATG
>JBEIKF010000337.1:0-2584 GCA_040379905.1 Crocinitomicaceae bacterium | reverse complement strand
CGATCCGAGAAGTTAAAGAGATTGCTTACAACTTATTACCACCTGAACTTGATAAAGGGTTCATAAATGGTATTGATCGATTTGCGAACCGAATTAATACGTTAGGCCAATTGGTTTTGGAATTGGAGATCAGCCCTGATTTATCTGAAGACGATTTAGGAGAGGTTGATCGATTTAATTTATATCGTATTGTTCAAGAAGTTATTAATAACGCAATAAAACATTCCAATGCGAATAAAATTATTTTTCGTTTGAATCGAAAAGAAAAAGCAACGCAGATTGAAATTGAGGACAATGGGGTTGGATTTGACGTAGAAAAAGTAAATTTTGGACTTGGACTGCAAAACATTCAACATCGCATGAAGATGAGCAAAATAAAAGGGGATGTTGTTTCTGAACTTGGAAAAGGAACGAAAATAATTCTTTGGTTTTAATTCGCTTGTATTGAAAATATTGGTAATTCGCTTTAGTTCAATTGGAGATATTGTTTTAACATTTCCCGTTTTACGTTGCATCAAAGAGCAATTACCGAATAGTGAAATTCACCTGGTTACAAAAAAAGGTTTTTCAGAATTAATTGGTGCTTCAGAATCGGTTGATCAATGTCATTTACTGGGAAATTCGCTCGCCGATATGGCAAAACAATTGAAGGATCAAAATTTTGATGTTGTCATTGATTTACATAACAATTTGAGAAGTCGGATTCTTTGTTTTCAATTAGGAGTTAAGCGAACCTATCATTTTCGTAAATTGAATTTCTTGAAATGGATTTTGGTTCGGTTTAAAAGAAATTATCTTCCAAAAATCCACATTGTTGATCGCTATTTTGATACCGTTAAGTCTATTGGTGTATCTAATGATGGTAAAAACAATTCATTTTTTATTCACCTGAATTCAAATATTCAAGAAGAATTAAAACTACAGGATAAAAATTATATAGCAATCGCCATAGGTGCGCAGTTTGAAACGAAGCAAATCCCGATTATAAAGCTAAAGGAGATTATTTCTAAAATTGAAATTCCAATAGTGCTTTTAGGTGGTAAAATGGATATCCAAAAATCGAACACATTGATCCGAATGCATTCCGATAAAAACATAATAAATGCGTGTGGAAAATATTCCTTAATTGAATCCGCTGCCATAATGGAAAAGTCGAAAATGGTATTAACGGGTGATACTGGATTGATGCACATCGCTGCTTGTTTCGATATTCCAATATTTGTAATTTGGGGAAACACGACTCCGTATTTTGGAATGTCGCCTTACAAACCTGAGGGAAATTCATCCGTTCATAATTTTGAAGTTCAAAACCTGTCTTGTCGACCCTGCTCAAAAATTGGATATCATGAATGTCCGAAAGGTCATTTTAAGTGCATGATGGCACAGGATTCGGCATTTATAGCATCTGAAATTAATAGAAACTAGCTTATTTTTCTTCCAAGAAAATCTTTCTCAATTCCGAAGCTTCAGATGGTTTCATTTTTCCTGCGAGAATTAGGCTTAATTGCTTGCGTCGCAGAGCACCGTCAAAACGACTTTTCTCTTCCTCTGTTTCAGGAATCAATTCAGGAACTTGAATTGGCCCACCATTCTGATCTACAGCAACAAATGTATATATGGCCTCATTACATTTCTCTTTTTCCCCTGTTACTTGATCTTCGACAAATACATCAACAAATATCTCCATGGACGAATTGAAAGAGCGCGATACCTTAGCTTCCAAGGTTACTATTGAGGCATGCTTAATGGGTTTTTGAAAGGAAACGTGATTCACAGAAGCCGTCACCACAACTCGCTTACAATGTCTATGCGCTGAAACGCTTGCTATTACGTCCATCCAAGCGAGTAATTGGCCGCCAAACAAATTGCCAAGGGTGTTTGTGTCGTTAGGAAGGACAATGTGTGTTGTTATCGCTAACGTCTCTGAAGCTCTTTTACTTTTCATACTGCAAAGTTAATTATTAAGAATCGGTGATACGTGTTATAAATTTATTTAAAGTTAATTTAATTGTAATATTTGTAAAATTCCTTAATTTAGTTGCTCTTTATATTGAAACTAAACTATAATACTTATCTAATATCATGATCAGAAATCTATTTTTAACGTTCATAGCATTGGCTTTCATTACGTTATCTTACGGTCAAAAAGAAAGACAGTTTGACCCAACCAACGCTCGAGAAGGTGAGAAGGTGGAATATTGTCACCAACATAAGAAAATGGCGGAGCTCCTGAAAAATCCTGAATTTGCTGCAATGTATGAACAGGATAAAATAACATTTGAAAAAGCAAAGAATAAAGCAATTCCAAAGGGAGTAGTGTATAAAATCCCAATTGTATTTCATGTGCTGCACAACAATGGAGTGGAGAATATCTCTGACGAGCAAATTTATGATGCGCTTGCCATTTTAAATAGAGATTTTAGATCAGCAATACCCAAGTTGATTTCATTGATTCTTTCAGATTTGAATATGAAGATATAAATCAATAACTTTACATGTTTGACAATAAAAATGTAACCCAGTTTTCAAGGGCGATGATGAAGAAAAATAATCTATTTAAGGAAATCAACGATATAAGATAATG
>JBEIKF010000336.1:0-2586 GCA_040379905.1 Crocinitomicaceae bacterium | reverse complement strand
CACAGGGTTGCCTATTGGTTATGAAACTGGATGCATTGAAAGCGCCATTAGCAAAGAAATTATACTCTTCATCGCCTATGCAACCACAATATTGATTGCAGACGTTAAGGGCTTTGCAATCGGCGTACTCCAATTGCAATTCTCTTTTTGTACCTAAATAAAGTGCTTTCAAAGACTGCCATTCTTTGTTTAAAATCGCTATGTCATAGGTTCCGTTGTAAGTTCCCGCGAAATTAAAACATGAGGGGTTATAACTCCCGGTTGTATTATTTCCACATCGCGCCATTAGAGCAGCGGCCTGCATCATTGAGTAGGATTGTCCGTTAATGGTGGTGTAATTGTTGAACTTATTAGCCAATTCTAGCCCAAACGTATTACATGGAGCTGCATTTGAATTGGAGAAATAAATGAAAGGATCCCATGCATGGGATGAATCTTGCGGATTGTTTCCAGAGGGAGCCAACCAATTTCCCAAAGGATAGGCATTCGGGTTGCCGGATTGATTTTGATTGAAAATGAAGTTAAAGTTACTTGAAATAAAACCGTTTTGTATTGCCTGCTGAAAGGTATTTGTAGTTGTTAATCGTTTGTCAAATTCATCAGATGTAAATGCATCAGATGCATTGTTCGGATTTTCAAAACCAATACACGTCTTGTAATAACAATACTCCGGGTGATAAAACGCTAAGGATTTTGACCAAGATTGTTCGAAATTTTCTATGAAATCAGCAACATTGCTCAATTCTGTCGGGTAGATGTAGTAATTTTCATTGGAGGAATTGTATTTAATGACGGCGCTATTTAAAGGTTGTGGAATCCAACTGCCCAAGGCGTTTTGAGTTAAGAAGATCTTGCTGCTATCTCCGTTATCATCCATATAATAAGTTAGGTTTCCTGCTGTTTGCTCATAAATTGGATTTCTCCAACTAGCATTTGTGTTGGGCAATAAATTTGATGCATTGTAAATTGATAAGGGGTAGGTTGAAAAGTCAACGGCACCTGTCGTGTTGTTTTGGTATTCACCATATTGACCACCGGGATTCATATCTATTAGCATCATTTGATAGGATGCTTGGCAGGGAGAAACGTAATCGTCTTGACATGCTCTATCGCATTGTTCTTTTCGTTCGTAATAGTCACCAGCTGTTCCCTTTCCGGAAGATACAAATTCGTCTAAGGATCCTAATTGTTGTAAACAGTCCTCACAATCGATATTACATAATGAGGAGTCTATTTCTGATAATGCCTCTTGCTGGAAATCATGTAATGTTTTGATGCACGTGTTTTTTGTTGAGTCTAAGTACAGGTTTATATATGCTTCTCTTGCATCGTGGTTTATGGTTAATACTTTGTTTAAATAATACATGCCTTTTTGTACATTGTTAATTGTGAAAGGTTGTGTATTAGATGTTCCGTTTAGGGGGTTTGCACATATTCCGTGGAAGGCATAACCATTGGCAGTTTGTGTGAATTTACCTGTGATTTTGTTTTGATATTCAGCCGGAGCTAGATTTACACCACATTCGTCAATTAGTTCAAGGCTTAAATCGTAAACACAGTCGATGCAATAATTTGGGAGACATTCGTCATTTAGAGGAGAAATTGAAAAGTTGTAATCAAAGGTGTAGTCCGAAGTATGGACTACATTTAAGACTTGGGAAAAGATATATCCGTCGCCATTCATGTTCAAGTGGTTTTCAATGTTGTTGTTGCCAAATGCGTTTTCTGTGAGTGTAACAGCTGCTCCGGGAGCGGAAGCTAATTCGGTTGTATTTGCCGGTGCTTCTCCAGCAAGCGCGGTAGCGATAACTCTGCCTTCCTGATCTAAGTAACTTATACTTACTTGGCCATTTGGATCAATAACACTGTTCTTTTTATAGTGTTCAGCGTATCCCACTTCTGAACCAAAAAGACGGTCTAGTTCAATTTGTCCGGGCTTACCATATAGGTAGTTAGTTTCATGTCCGCTGCCAATTTTAAAATCGGGACCAACACCACTTTGCTTTCTAATTCGACCAGTATTGTCAGGGGTATATTCTATTTGCGTGAAGGGATAGCCATTCGCATTGGGAACATAACCTTGTTCTTGTTGCTGTTCTAAATTATCTGAGGAATAATAATTGGCTGCACCTGAATTAGTGTTCATTGGTTCAGCACTTACTTTGCATGGTTGGTTGATAGAACTGGTATCAAAATCTGTTCGTGAATATGCTGAGTCGGAATTATTTTTATTGAAATTGGGATAAAAATGGATGGTAGTTTCTGCTCCCTCCGCACAGGTAGCATCAGGCACGGGCACGGGCAAAACTTGAACAGCCGGCCTTCCTTGGTGGTCGTAAATTGTTTCTCCTACAATGGTATTATTGTCGGAGTTTATTTTTGTGACTGTTTGTCGATTCCGTAAACTACCGTCAAAATAACTGATAACTTCTTTTCTTTTTCCTTCTTCCGCATAGGTTGCTGCATATTGCCAATTCATATCGTTTTCATGAGCCGTTGACTGGTCAATGTGAATTTTATTGGAAGAATTTATCGCACCAACATTTCCTGATTCAGCAAGGTTCCAAACATTGTACAACTCGTTGT
>JBEIKF010000335.1:0-2627 GCA_040379905.1 Crocinitomicaceae bacterium | reverse complement strand
GGTGAAAAACAGCGATGGTGTGAAATTGGATCGCTCGAGATTGACGATCTGACCTTTCCAATAGATCGAATCGTTTTGGAGAAATTAAAGAACGAGTAGATTGAGCTTTCCGTCGAAATTGTAAAAACGATTCCTATCTTTGTGTAAATGCCAATTAACATATTATACCTTTCCTACGATGGCATGACAGATCCTTTGGGGCAATCTCAAGTATTACCATACTTGGTTGGATTGACTTCAAAAGGATTCCGTTTTCATATAATCAGTTTCGAAAAAGAAGATAGATTTTCTAAGTATAGGGAAGAAATTCAAGCGATATGCGATCAAAATGAAATAATTTGGCATCCTATTTCTTACACTAAAAAACCACCATTGCTTTCAACACTTTGGGATGTAAGTCGCATGCGCAAGAAAGCTTTTGAATTGCATCGCGTTTTCAATTTTAGCCTTATACATTGTCGAAGCTATCTTTCTGCGTTGGTTGGTCAAAAAATGCAAAGAAAATGGGGTACTAAGTTTTTATTCGATATGCGCGGTTTTTGGGCTGATGAACGAATTGATGGAAATATTTGGAGTCTCAATAATCCTGTTTTTAAACTAGTTTATAATTTTTTCAAAAGAAAAGAGAAGGAGTTTTTTTTGGAATCTGATTACGTTATTTCCTTGACCTATAATGGCAAAAATGAAATTAGTTCGTGGCCAGGTTTTGAGCATTTAAAGAATAAAATACAAGTTATACCTTGTTGCGCAGATTTGGAAAAGTTCAATCCTCAAAAGATCAATTTAGAAAAGAAAAATGCTTTTAAAATAGAATTGGATTTAAATGAAAGTGATTTTGTCCTTGGTTATGTCGGTTCTATTGGAACATGGTATATGCTCGATGAAATGCTCGGGTTTTTCAAGGTTTTATTAAAGTCGAAACCGAATGCAATTTTTTTGTTCGTTTCTGGAGAAAATCCGAAAACTATTTTATCAAAAGCAGCTGAATTGGGCATTTCGGAAGACAGAATTCGGGTTAAATCGGTTTTACATAACGATGTCGCTACTTGCATTTCACTTTTTTCAGCTTCCATTTTCTTTATTCGTCCGACTTTTTCCAAAAAAGCATCCTCACCAACAAAACAAGGGGAGTTGATGGCTATGGGTGTTCCTGTTATTTGTAATAGTGGAGTAGGGGATACCGAACGCGTTGTTCGTGAATATCAATCTGGAATAGTGATTCAAGATTTCAATAACGAAATTTATCAATTAACAGATTTGAACTTTAGTGAGTTTGATCGAGAAAGAACAATGAAAGGTGCGTCGGAATTTTATGGATTAAACGAAGGGGTTGAGCGATATTTTGAAGTTTATCAAAGATTGATCGGTTAAATGAAAAAAAAGAAAATACTTTTCATAGCACCATATCCGTTTGATGAAGCACCTTCACAGCGTTTTCGATTTGAGCAGTATTTCAGTCTTCTTAAAGAGAATAATTTTGAAATTCATTTTTCTCCTTTTTTGGATCACCGAACTTGGAAAAATCTCTACTCGGAAGGTAAAGAACTTCGAAAAATTTCGGGAGTCCTAAGAAGTTTTTTCAAAAGATTCCTTCTTCTTTTTACGCTTTATAAATATGACTTTGTTTTCATTCACCGAGAGGCAACACACATTGGTCCTCCGGTTTTTGAGTTTTTAATAGCAAAAGTTTTTAGAAAAAAATACAATTTTGATTTTGATGACGCGATTTGGCTTCCAAATTACAGTGAAACGAACGCACAATTTCATCGATTGAAGGCATATTGGAAAGTTCGCTATTGCATCAAATGGGCTGGAAGTGTTTCTGCTGGAAATGATTATTTGGCTAATTATGCTAGAAAATTCAATGCCAATGTTCGAGTTATTCCAACCACGATTGATACAGAAAATCATCATAATTTACAAACAAATTATCATCAAGAGAAGTTGGTTATTGGTTGGACGGGAACACATACGACCATGCGCTATTTGGATTTTATCGTTCCAGTAATAAAAGAACTAGAGCAAAAATATGATTTTGAGTTTCTTGTAATTTCAAATGAAGCGCCTGCATATCATCTCAAATCGCTCCGTTTTTTAAAATGGAAAAGGGATACGGAAATTATCGATCTTGCTCGAATTTCTATTGGCGTGATGCCTCTGGAAATGGATATTTGGTCGGAAGGTAAATGCGGGTTCAAAGGATTGCAATATATGTCGCTTGGGATTCCTGCTTTGATGTCTCCAGTTGGCGTGAATACACAAATTGTTTCGCATGGTGAAAATGGTTATTTACCTGTAAAACTGGAAGATTGGAGAGTTCAATTGGAACTACTTTTATTAGATGTTGATTTAAGAAAGAAAATTGGAGAAGCAGGCAAAAAAACAATAAATGAAGGCTATTCGGTTCTGTCAAATCAATCAAACTATTTAAGTTTATTTCAATGAAGTTAATTTTCGCAACACATAATTCGAATAAGGCTTTTGAAATTCAGAAATTGTTGCCTGAACATTTCCAAGTTTTGACACTCAACGATCTTGATTTCCAAGAAGAAATACCTGAAAATGAACCAAGGATTGAGGCTAATTCAGCTTTCAAAGCTCAATTTATTTTTAATAAGTTTAATTTG
>JBEIKF010000334.1:0-2628 GCA_040379905.1 Crocinitomicaceae bacterium | reverse complement strand
CTAAAGCTCCTCTTGAATTTGTTGAATTTGTCGAATTCATCGCAGGCGCATTCGTTACGCTTGGAATCGCACCATTTGATTTTTCCTCTTCCTTACCAGTTTGAGCGTTTGAAACTCCAATCAAAAAGAGCCAAAAAAACAGAAAAATTATTCTCATTTTTAATATCATATTGTTTCAATACAACCTTAATCAAATTTCGTTCAAAAAAATTAGACTAATTCGAAAATTTCATTGTTTCTATCAAATTCAGGTAATAAAACGTAGTTTTGTTCGTTTGTTAAAAGTGCTATTTTTGAAGACAACGTTTTTATCGTTCCTTTTATTGTTTTTTGCCCTCTCTTTTGGAAGTTGCAAGAAGAAGGGCATGTTTTCAAAAAAGAATCTTGAGTTTTCCGTTGACACCTTGGTTTTTGATACAGTTTTCACGTCTATTGGATCTACAACCAAACAATTCAAAATTTATAACCGCGAAAACAAATCCGTTAAAATCGAGGAAATCGAATTAATGGGAGGAGAAAATTCTCCTTTCAGAATGAATGTTGATGGATTGATGGGGAATAAATTGAATGACATTGAAGTTCTTGCAAAAGACAGTCTCTTCGCATTTATTGAAGTAACTCTTAATGTAAACGGTGGAATTTTACCTATGATTGTCGAGGATTCCATTCGATTTAGAACCAACGGCGTTGATCAATATGTAAAATTAGCCGTTTGGGGTCAAGATGCTTATTTTCATTACAAGGATTTAAATGAAGGAACGTGGCCGAATGACAAACCACACGTGATTTATGGTTATGCAGCTGTTGATTCAGCAAAAAGCCTTACAATTCAAGCCGGAACCCAGGTTCATTTGCATAAAAATGCTTTGCTTTATGTCTACAAATCGACATTAAATGTATATGGAACGTCAGGAAATGAAGTCGTTTTTCAAGGAGATCGCTTAGAGCCTGATTACGATGACGTTAGTGGACAATATTATGGAATTTATTTTCAAGAGGCACAACCAAGTTCAATAGATTATGCCATCATTAAAAACGGTACATCTGGAATACATTTATTTTCGGAAGATCCAAGTAATCCGAGTTACACGCTGACATTAACGAATACCATTATTGAAAATCAAGCTCGATATGGAGTTTTCATCTATTCCGGTGCCAAAGTGAAGGCTGAGAATTGCATTATTGCGAAAAATGGAACGCATTCACTGCTCGTTCTTGAAGGTGGGGACTTCAATTTTAATCACTGCAATTTGTTGGGTTATGGTAGTTCTCAAAACCCGTCCGTTGGAATAAGTAATCATTACACGAATTATTCAACAGCAACGACCAACGTCGGATCTATTAATGAAGGTAAATTGTATAACTGCATTTTAAGCGGGAATCTTGACACTGAATTAGCCCTGGATACAATCCAAATGACAGGAGTCACCTTAAATTTTGACTTTAGAAATTGTTTGATTAAATCTCAAGAAATACAAACAGATGCTTTTTATCAAACAATCTTTTGGAACAATAATCCATTATTTACAGACCCTCAAAATTTTAATTTTGGCTTCTCCCCTTCTTCGATACTAAACGGTAATGGATTATGGACCTCGGTTGTTACTGATATTTTTGGAGCCGGACGAAACAATCCACCTGATATTGGGGCGATTGAATTGAATTGATATCAAACTTCATTTCCTTCACTATTTTAGTTCAAAACGAATTTTTGAGTTTTAAGCGTACCATTGTGAAAGTCAACTACCCGGATAAAATAAATCCCTTTTTCATTTTTTGTGGCAAGTTCGATTGAAAACTTTGGTTTGGTTACCGAAGATGTGAAAACAATTTGACCTAAACTATTTTCAATAAATACCTTGCAGTCAGAGCTCACGAGATCGCCCTCTATTTCAACATTAACATAACTATTCGTCGGATTGGGATAAATGAGGATTTTTGGATCTTGAAGCGCAAATAAACCCAAGGTATCATTTACCAAATAGGAATTAAAATCAAACTCAAAAAGTTTTGGTTGAATTGTTAAAAAGCTTGATGTAATCTGTTCAGAAGAAATAAATCCTGAAAATTGATTCTTCCAAGCAATTCCTTCTGTTTGAGATAGAGTTAGCATATTTCCAATTTCAATTCTACGTTTATTTCCTTCAAAAAACTGATTATTTGGAAAATCAAAAAGCAAATAAACAAAACTGGTATAAAAATTCGAGCCATTGTTCTTGTATCCAAGTAAAACCAAGTTTCCAGATTGAGAATCAATAGAAGCATCCGTTATCAAACCATCTACAAATAAACTATCCTTCAAAATTGCAGCAACCGGTTCTGTATTATTCAAAGGAACGATATAGTGTTTTGTATACAAATTAGCCCATCCTTTCGTGAAAAGGTGAAGTGAATCTTGAAAATAAATAAAGGCTTCACAATCGAAATTATTGTTATTGAGTTGCGTGTTAAAGTTCGTTTGATCCGGATAATAAAATTGAATAAAAGTAGAATTTACAGTATCATTTTGAATAACGTCATTCTTATTAATTCGATAAATTTTCAAATTAGTTCTTGTTCCTGAATTATTACCGAAGTCTCCTATGAAAAGCTCTGTTTCACTCGCTGTAATAGCCTCCCAATCAACAT
>JBEIKF010000333.1:0-2635 GCA_040379905.1 Crocinitomicaceae bacterium | reverse complement strand
TCCTTCTACAAGCCTATTTTAGAAAATCAATGGTTGGTAGCAGGGATTGACCCGTTTGTGTTTTCTTATTTTCAAGATTCAATAGAACGCCCGACCAATTACAATCAACTAACAAAAGGTTTTCTTTGGGCCACTCCAAACGAAGAGAATTTAAACGTTTTTCTTGCCCACATCAATTATAACCTTCGAAAAAATGAAGAAAATGGATATAGGGAATGGAAACAAAATTTCAAACGAAACCAAGTGATTTATGACAAGGGAACGGATAGTTTGGCGTCAAATCAATTTCTATTGTCAAAAGAAAGTGATATAAAATCTGATCCTATATTGCGTAAACAAAAAAGACGTGTTATTTCGTATCCAACTGTGAATTCGGGGTGTACATTCGCAGATCGCTATTGTGTCGCATTGGTTGATCAATCATTAAATTTTTACAACGCAAAACGTCTATTAAAATACATTCAGTTTTATGGGCGAATTCCTGCATCATTTATGATTAAACCTTTTCCAAAAGAAGGCAAAGAGGGCAACTGTTACTTTTCGATGTCTGAATCAGCCTTACTTTCAGTTTTAAAAACAAACAACAATTAATCAATGGATCACGCATTAGAGGAACGATTTCAAAAACTTAAAACGCACTTGGAAAAAACCTTCGGAGAGGGAATGGATCTTCAAGCAATGCTTTTTTTAATCGGCGTAAATGAATTGGGTGTAGGGCATCGAAACTTTTCAAAACAGGAGAAAACGGATTTACTACACGTAGCAATTTGTACACTTTTGGAGCCATACGGTCATTACGAATTTGATTATCGAGATGAGGAAAATTGGCCTCACTTTAAATTGGTTAATGAACTTCCAGCACTATCGCATTCTGAACAACAACATCTAATCAAGGAAGCAATGATCGATTATTTCATCGCTAATGAGTATTATTCTGAGGAAATTCCCGAGTAAAAATCATTATAAATCCGGTTATTTAACCAATCGAATTACAAGTACCTCATCTTCTTTGGAAACCATCAATAAATTTTGCTTGGTTAAACTTTTAAGACTTGTATCCCATTGCTTGTTACTCATCTCAAACTTTGCTCGCAAGGCAGCAAGGTCCATTTCACTTTCACCAAGCATAACATCGTAAATACTTTGCTCAAGATCATTCAGATTTAGTTTGACTGAATTCGTTTCCGGTCGCATTTGAGGAAAAAACAACACTTCTTGAATCGATGGATTATTCGTCAAATACATGATCAAACGATCCATTCCGATTCCCAAACCACTGGTAGGAGGCATACCATATTCCAAAGCACGTAAAAAATCTTGATCGATGAACATCGCTTCGTCGTCGCCTTTTTCTTGCAAGCGCAATTGCTCTTCAAATCGCTCGCGTTGATCAATTGGGTCGTTCAACTCGGAGTAGGCATTGGCGATTTCTTTTCCGCAAACCATCAATTCAAAGCGTTCGGTCAATTCTGGGTTATCGCGATGCGTTTTACAAAGCGGCGACATTTCCTTCGGATAATCAGTGATAAATGTTGGCTGGATGTAATTTCCTTCACATTTCTCACCAAAAATTTCATCAATAAGTTTTCCTTTCCCCATGGTTTCATCAACTTCGATTCCCATATTTTTTGCCGCAGCTCGAAGTTCGTCTTCCGTTTTTCCTTCAATATCAAAACCTGTGAAATCTTTGATGGCCTGCCGCATCGTTACACGCTTGTATGGTGCTTTGAAATCGATTTTGTGTTCTCCAAAAGTCGCTTGGGTGGTTCCGTTTACGGCGATTGCACAATGCTCCAAAAGTCGCTCGGTGAAATCCATCATCCAGTTGTAATCTTTGTAAGAAACGTAGATTTCCATCGCTGTGAATTCCGGATTATGCGTGCGATCCATTCCTTCGTTTCGGAAGTTTTTCGAAAACTCATAAACCCCATCAAAACCTCCAACAATCAATCGCTTCAAATACAATTCATTTGCGATTCGCATATAAAGTGGAATATCCAAAGCATTGTGATGGGTGATGAAAGGTCTTGCCGAGGCGCCCCCAGGAATGGCTTGCAGAACAGGCGTTTCAACTTCCATGTAACCAGCTGAATTGAAAAACTCACGCATCGCATTGAAGAGTTTTGTACGTTTCACAAAAACATCTTTCACTTGATTATTCACCACTAAGTCAACATAACGCTGTCTGTATCTCAATTCGGGATCTGTAAAAGCATCGTGAACTCGTCCTTCAGTATCCGTTTTTGGAAGTGGTAATGGTCTCAATGATTTACTTAAAATTGTAAATTCCTTCACATTGACCGAAATTTCTCCTACTTGTGTTTTAAAGACATTTCCTTTTATTCCGATGAAGTCTCCTAAGTCAAGAAGTCGTTTGAATACATCGTTGTAAAGCGTTTTATCATCATCTGGACAAATCTCGTCGCGGTTAAAATACACTTGAATTCGTCCCGAAGAATCCTGGAGTTCAGCAAAAGATGCTTTTCCCATAATACGTTGAGACATCATTCTACCTGCCAAACAAACTTCTTTTCCGTCCTCAAACACCTGTTTTATTTCAGATGCTAACGCGTTTACTGGGAATAAAGCTGCGGGATAAGGTTCAATTCCCATCTCACGCAATTTTTTCAAATTC
>JBEIKF010000332.1:0-2661 GCA_040379905.1 Crocinitomicaceae bacterium | reverse complement strand
ACGATCGAAAGTCCGAAGCTGTGGTGGCCAAGGGGACAAGGAGGACAATTTCTTTACACTGATAACTGGAATTTAACCGAGGACAAGGTAATCGTAGATAGTTGTAAACTGTCATTTGGCGTGCGCAAATCTGAGTTGGTTACATCTCCAGATAAATGGGGGACGAGTTATGTGATCAAAGTGAACGGAAGGGAAATCTTTTGTAAGGGAGGTGATTATATTCCGCAGGATATTTTTCCTTCTCGTGTGAAGGATCAGGATATCAGAACCTTGGTGTTTCAAATGGTCAATTCCAATTACAATATGGTACGTGTCTGGGGAGGAGGATACTATCCAGATGATGTTTTCTATGAAACGTGTGACTCACTAGGATTGATGGTTTGGCAGGATTTTATGTTTGCTTGTGCCATGTATCCGGGAGACCCTGATTTTCTCGAAAATGTAAAAGAAGAATTGGAATACCAGATTCCACGAATTTCATCTCATCCCTCGTTGATTTTGTTTAATGGGAATAATGAGGTGGATGTAGCATGGAAAAACTGGGGCTTTCAGGCTAAATACAATTTATATGGTGCGGATGCGAAGGAGATCGAAGAGTCTTATGTGCGTCTATTCAAACAACTAATTCCCGTTACCGTTTCACATTATACGAACAGTCCCTACATTCATACATCTCCGCTTAGTAATTGGGGGAAGGATGAATTCTATAATCATGGTTCTCAGCATTATTGGGGTGTTTGGCATGGAAAGGATCCAATGTCTGATTTTGCCAAAAAAATAGGTCGATTCAATGCTGAATATGGTTTTCAAAGTTTCCCGGAGTTTTCTACCTTGTTAGCTTTTTCTAAAAAGGAGGATTGGGATTTGAATTCGAAAGTGATGAAGCACCATCAGAAAAGTTATGTCGGAAATCAAATGATTAAGAAACACGCTGATCTTTTGTATGGAAAAACGAATGATTTTGAGCGTTTTGTCTATTTCTCCCAGTTAACGCAGGCCTTTGCTGTTTCATCAGCAGTTACAGGACATCGATTGGATGCTCCGCGTTGCGCAGGTACTATTTTTTGGCAATTGAATGATTGCTGGCCTGCTCCAACTTGGTCGAGTATTGACTTTTATGGTAATTGGAAGGCTTTACATTACGCGATTCGAGATGATTACCGCGATTTGGCTCTGCTAAAACAAGCAACTGAAAATGGTGAAATTATTTGGCTGAAATCTGATTTAAAAGAAAAACAGAAAGTTAATATCAAAACTGAAACCTACAATTTGGATGGAAAATTAGTTGAATCGAAGGAAACGACAATGGAGATTAATTTTCAAGATAAAATCGAAATCTGGAATCAAACAAAAGCCAAGTTTTCAAATGATGTTTTGATCCGGGTAACAATCGATTCAAGTTATTCGCGTGATTTTTTAATTTGTTCAAAAAAATCGTTTTCGAAACCAACAATTAATTTGCAACTTGAAAATATAAATCCCGTCACAAAAACATTTGTTCTTAAAATCACTAATACTGCCTTTTGCGCCGATTTTTGGGTTTATTCCATGAAAAAAGGAATTCGATTCGACAGAAATTTTATCAATTTACTTCCAGGAACGCATTCAATCAAAGGGACATTTAACGAATTGCCAACATTGAGTGATTTTGGATATTTATTTCGTTGATTTTATCAAACCAATATCGGATTCAAGTGTTCATTTTATGTGGAACCCCAAAGAGTAAATATTGTTTGGTTAAAGCGTGATTTGCGTTTTCAAGATCACGAACCTTTGAAATCCGCTATTGAATCGAAAATTCCTTCCATTTTACTTTATGTTTTTGAGCCTTCGCTCATGAACCACCATGATTCTGACGTGCGTCATTGGCGTTTCGTTTGGCAGTCTTTGATGGAATTAAAATCACAACTTTCAAAAGATCAATCATTAACAATTCTTTACGGTGAAGCGTTAGTAGTTTTTGAATTACTGACCAATTTCTACAAAATCCAATCCGTTTTTTCACATCAGGAAACTGGAAACCGCCTTAGTTTTGATCGAGATTTGACATTGAAAGCATTTTTCAAAACAAATGGAATTAGTTGGATCGAAAGTCAAACAAATGGTGTTCTACGCGGTATACAAAATAGAAAAGATTGGGATAGGAAATGGATGGAATTCATGCATCAGTCAATAATTGAGATTGATCCGAAAGAACTGAAAACAGTTCCTTGCGATAAAGCCATTTCCGATAAATTTAATTTTGAATCTATTCCTGATGAAATAAAAAATACGCATCCAAATTTTCAGCCTGGCGGAGAATTGAAGGCTCTTAAGTATGCAAAGAGTTTTTTTGAGGCCCGTCATTACAATTACAGTCGACACATTTCGAAACCATTATATGCAAGAACTGGTTGCAGCAGACTTTCGCCTTATTTGGCATACGGAAACATTTCGTTACGACAGGTTTATCAATTGGCTTTGCTAACAAAAAATAGGGGAGGGAACAAACGTGCTTTGAGTAATTTCATTTCTCGGCTTCATTGGCATTGTCATTTCATTCAAAAGTTTGAAACCGAATGCGAAATGGAATTTAGAGCTGTAAATGCAGCATTTGAAGATCTTGGAAAGCAAAAAAATGAGGATTACATAATTGCTTGGCAACAAGGTAAAACTGGGATT
>JBEIKF010000331.1:0-2688 GCA_040379905.1 Crocinitomicaceae bacterium | reverse complement strand
GAATGGTGATTGTATTTCCCTCTTTATCTCTAATATACATAAAGAAAAACGAAATATCAATCAATTGACCTTCTACATCATATTCTTTCTCCAAAACCCTTACATTTTGACCGATTTTTAACGGATGATTAAAAAACAAAATGAGGCTTGACGTGATGTTGGATAAAATTGACCATTGTGCGAAGAAAGCGATTCCTAGCACCGTGATGACGGAAGTAAGAAAAACCATTAGTTCACTTCGCTTAATATTCCAAATCCCAGCTAGAATGATTATTGCTAAAATGGTCAGAAACAAATTTATTATTCGCTGTGTAATTCGTTTTCTTTTTAAATCAAAGTCGAATCGGCTGAGGAATTTATTAATTGACTTTTGAGTTAAAATTTTTATTCCAATAAGAATTGCACCTAGCACAATCGTTTCGATGATTTGAAATTCTAGTTCAGTCATGTTTATTTATTATTTTTTTCGCCTTTACCCAATATTCGTCCATTTCTTGAAGATTCATTTCTCGAATGTCTTTTGAATCCTGTTGAATTAACTCTTCCATTAATCGAAAACGAGTGATGAATTTGTTGTTGGTTTTGGCCAAAGCATTTTCCGGAGATATTTCTATAAATCTGGAATAATTGACCAATGAAAATAATAAGTCACCAAACTCTTCCTCGATTTTATCCGAATTCGAATCAACCTCTGCCTTAAATTCTGCTAACTCTTCCTCTACTTTTTCCCAAACGTCTTCACGATTATCCCATTCGAAACCAATTCCTTTGACTTTCTCTTGAATTCGTGTTGCCTTCACAAGAGCAGGTAATGACACAGGTACACCTTCCAAAACCGATTTTTTACCCTCTTTTAATTTTAATTTTTCCCAATTAGCTTTAACCTCCTCTTCATTTTGAACTGTTACATCACCATAGATGTGTGGATGACGATGAATTAACTTGTCACATATTTGGTTTAGAATATCCGTGACATTGAAATTGCCTGTTTCTTCACCAAGTTTCGCGTAAAAAACTAAGTGCAGAAACAAATCGCCAACTTCTCCTTTAATCGACTCCAGATCATTAGTTGTAATTGCGTCGGCTAATTCGTATGTTTCCTCTATTGTTAATGGTCGTAGGGTCTCAAACGTTTGTTTTTGATCCCACGGACATTTGGCACGCAGATCGTCCATAACATTAAGTAATCTTTCAAAAGCTTGAAGTCGAGAATCCATTTCGATGCAAATTTATAGTAATATCTTAATTTGCTTTGTTTAACTTTGTTAATTGATGAAAAGTCTATTAATTACATATTTTATTTTAGTAATTACCAATTTTATAGCTCAAACATCGAATGAGCAAGGAATTGAAGTTCGTCAAAAAGTTGGTTTTTTAGCAGCTCACAAAGGTATTATGGCGCATTTACCTGTTGAATTAGGTAAGGCCGTAGAAATAACATACTACCAGCATACGAAAGGTATAAAGAAGTGGCATAAAGCATATAACTATCCCACAATTGGAGCCACTTTGTTCATCGGTTCTGTAGGAAATAATGAAGTCTTAGGGAGATATGTTGGAGCCTATGGATTTGTCGAGTTGCCGCTTATAAAGTACAAAAACTATGAGTTTAACTGGAAATTAGGAAGCGGTTTTGGCTACACGAACAAAAGCTACGACCCGATTGAAAATCCAAAAGGTATGGCCATAGGTTCTCGCATTGATGCCATGATTTGCGTTGGTGTTAAGAGTATTTACCGTTTCAAAGGAAATGCGTTAACTCTTGGATTAGATATGACTCACTTTAGTAACGCGGCATTTCAAGTCCCAAATTTCGGGATTAATATGCCTTATGTTTCTGTAGGATACGCGCGAAGATTGAGTGCTGAAAAGCCAATTATTGAGACCCGTGATTTTGATTATCCGTTAAAAAAATGGTTATATGGCGTTTATGGAATATTTTCAATGAAACAAATTATGCCAATTGGAGGCAAAAGTTATCCCGTTTATGCTGGTGGTTTTGCTGTTAGGAGATTCTTCAGCCATAAAGCAGGAATTGAAGTTGATTTGGACATCATTTCCAAACAAGCAATTTTGGGTTATGAAACACTTGTTCCAAAAACACAATTTCGTATGATTCAACTTGGTATTTACGCAGGATATTTGGTCCCATTAGACCATTTTCATTTCATTTTCGGAATGGGGGCGTATGTGCGTGATTATTACAAACCCGAAGATCCCGTCTATCATCGAATAGGAATGCGTTATCAATTTTCTAATGGGTTAATTGCCAATTTCACCTTGAAAACTCATTTTGCACGAGCTGATTATATGGAGTTAGGGCTCGGTTATACAATCAACTATCAAAAAATGCGACAAGCAAAAATCATTTTTGACTGATGGAAAAAACACCTTATATATTATTCGTATTGCTTTTAGTTTTTTCTTGTAAAAAACCAGATGAAAGAGCCTGTTTAAAGAAAAGTGGAGACAATACGAAACGAATCATTAATCCGGGTGATTTTTCTAGGATATATTTAAAAGAGCATTTGAATTATGTGATGATTCAAGATACCGCAAATTATGTGGTTGTGGATGGTGGTGAAAACCTAGTCGGATTTGTTAATTGTTCGATAGATGGTAATGAACTGGTTATTTCAAACGAGAACAAATGTAAATTTTTGCGTTACAAGACTGGAAAGATTACTG
>JBEIKF010000330.1:0-2715 GCA_040379905.1 Crocinitomicaceae bacterium | reverse complement strand
GTCAAAATAAAATCAAACAATTCGATGAGTATGTTGATGAATACTTGGACAACGAACCTTATTACCAACAGCAAGTCATTTCGCATACAAATACTGATTTGGCTTTCTCACCAAACATTGTGGCTAATGGAGGATTTACATACATTCCAATTTCAGGATTATCAGTTGATTGGATGACTAAATATGTTGGTCGTCAGTTTTTGGACAATACATCAAATGTCAATAGAAGCATCAATCCGTTTTCTTTTTCTAATCTTATTGTATCCTACACAATTAATAACTTGTTTTTCAAAGAAATAACCTTTGGATTGCAGGTTAACAATATGTTCAATGCGATGTATTCAAACAATGGATATACCTTCTCATACATATATGGCGGACAAACCACAACAGAGAACTTTTACTATCCACAAGCGGGACGGAATTTTATGGGCAGAATTTTGATAAAACTTTAAAAAATAAAAAGAAACAAGATTTACATATCTTTGACAAAACTTAACTAATGAAATCAGCATTTTGGTCCCTTTTTACTGTTTTAGCATTTACAAATTTTGCTCTTTCTCAAGTCGAGGAAAATAATGAAGAAATTTTTATAACTGAAGCTGAACCTGAATATCCCGGTGGTTTTATTGAAATGCGAAAATTTATTGCTGAAAACATGCGATATCCGCAGGACGCCATAGAAAATAACATTCAGGGGAAAGTTTATCTCAATTTTAAAATAAATAATGTAACTGGTCAAATTGACAGTGTGATAGTTGCTAGAGGTTTAAAAGATTGCCCAATGTGTGATGAAGAAGCAGTTCGTGTGGTCAAAATGATGCCGAATTGGATTCCTGTAAAAGGTTCCGATCAAAAAGCATATTGGATGTCAATGCCCTTTAATTTCGTTTTGGATGGAGGAGATGAGATAATTTCGAATTTTAAGGACAATGAGGAAGAACTAGAAATTACGAAACGCTATGACGCACATTGGGCGGGATTCGATATTGGAGCTTTGATTTTAATGAGCAAAGGATTTAATTCAACATTCGAAAATAATCCTTATTGGGAAAATAATATTGGTAAATCTAGCTCGGTTAATTTGAACCTGTTAGAATATAAATTACCAATTTTCAAGCAGTATTTCGGCATTACAACCGGTTTAGGGTTAGCCTTTTCTACCGTTGGTTTTAAAGATAATTATTTACTTTTCCATAATCAAGATTCGGTTTTCGCTGTTCAAGACACGGCTCAATCATATCGACGAAACGAATTAACCGCAAGTTATTTTACTGTTCCTCTGTTACTTGAGTATTCTTCTAAACCGAAACAAAAGAAAAGTTTCTATGTGGCCGCTGGTGTTGTTGGAGGATTGCGTATTGGCTCGTATACTACCAAAACAGGTAAATATGAAAATGGTGATCGATTTCAAAATGTGGTTCGCTCAAAATACAATTTAAATCCTTTTACATTAGATGCGACCTTGCGGGCTGGCTATGGTTGGATTGGTGTTTATGCTTCCTATCAACTAAATTCACTTTTCAAGAACAATAAAACTGTTGATGTATTTCCATTTAAGGTCGGAGTGACGTTCAATGTAGATTTTTTCCAGAAATTGAACACTGAAGAAATTGACACTAAAAAAGAAAGAAATAGTGTTATTCTTGACGGGAAATAAACGAATAGTGTCTTTTAACTTTTTATTTTTTTTTTGTTCGAATTAATAACAAAAGAAAAACAACAAATCCTACAAACACGCCGATTGAGTTAGCCATAGCATCTAATATCGAAGGTTGTCTTCCTGGAACAAAGCCTTGACAATACTCCAAAAGAATACCATAACCAATGAGCAAGGGCAAGCACAACAAATAGGTTTTTAGTTTTTTAACCACCAAACCAACATTCAAACTGAGAACCGCGTAAGCAATGAAATGATTGATTTTGTCGTGTTCTCCAATTTTCTCAATCGATTTCGGAGGTAACAAACTCAAAATCGCTATTCCAATGAAAACGAAGATTAATGACGCTAAAAAGAGTTTATCTTTATTCACGTTCATAACCAAATTTTTCTCCTTTGTCGATTGCCTGAATTCCCTCTTTCATCCAAACTGGCATTTGTTTTCTTTGTAAATAGTGATCGAAGAATTGCCGCATTCGGATACTTAAATCAATCTTGTATGGAAATTTCGTTAGGTTGTGGTCATCTTCATTGTAATTCAATAACCAACAAGGTTTACCCAAGCGACGCATTCCGTTGTAAAGTTCAATTCCCTGATACCACGGAACGGCGCCGTCTTTATCGTTGTGCATGATAAAAAGAGGAGTTGTAACTTTCGGTAAATGAAATAACGGTGAATTTTCAACATACAGATTCGGAGCTTCCCAAATCGTTTTTCCAATCCGACTTTGTTGCGATTCATATTGAAATTGGCGATTCAAACCACTTCCCCAACGGATTCCACCGTATGCAGAAAACATATTTCCGACTGGAGCTCCAGCCATTGCGGCTGCATAACGCTTTGTCATCGTAATTAATTGAGCAGTTTGATAACCTCCCCAACTTTGACCTTGCAAGCCCATTTTTGTTGAATCAACCGAATAGTTTTTGATTAAATAATCCGTCGCGCTCATAACAGAATTATAAGCTGATTTCGCTGGCTGACCGAGAACATAACGAATATCCGGTATGAAAACCAAATACCCAGCCGACGCATACTCCAGTGGGTTGATTGT
>JBEIKF010000329.1:0-2727 GCA_040379905.1 Crocinitomicaceae bacterium | reverse complement strand
GATTTAGAACATTACGTGGAAGATTTGGCTTCCCGAATAAAGTCCGAGCAAGAATTAGGAAAGGACATGCATATTTTAAGGAATGCACTTGAATTTTCAAACGTAAAAGCGCGAGACTGCATGATTCCACGAACTGAAATTATTTCGGTTGATATCGATCAAAATATTGAAGGATTGAGAAGTTCTTTTATTAATAAAGGTCTTTCAAAAATTATTGTTTATCGCGATTCAATAGATAATGTTATCGGTTATGTGCATTCATTTGATTTATTTAAAAATCCCCCATCGATCAAACAAATTTTAAAATCAATTCCCTTTGTGCCGGAGGTAATAACTGGAAAAGAACTTTTAGAGAAATTCACGTCAGAACGGAGCAATATGGCAATCGTTACTGATGAATATGGAGGAACTGCAGGACTTGTTACTTTGGAAGATGTCATTGAAGAAATTTTTGGAGAAATCGAAGATGAACACGACAAGGATGATTGGTTGGAAGAAAGAATTTCTGATAATGAGTATGTTTTTTCAGCACGTGTAGAAATAGATTACCTTAACGAAACCTATGGGCTGAATTTTCAAAAGTCCGATGAATATGAGACACTTGCCGGTATGATTATTCATCGCTTGGAATCCATTCCTCAAAAGGACCAAGTAATCGAAATTAATGGATATTCATTTGTGATTGAAGAAGTAAGCGAGCGTAAAATTGAAAAGGTTCGTGTCAAAAAATCAATATGATTTGGCGATTCATTAGTTTATTCTTTGTAAGCTTCATTAGTTTTATTCTCAGAGCGCAATCATTTTCGTTGAGTTCCGAATTAAAGGAAATTTCTGGTTTGGAATTTATCAATGATTCGTTGCTAGTTGCCCACAACGATAGCGGAAACTCACCTCATCTTTATTTAATCAAAACCAATGGTGAGGTATTGAAAAAAGTATTGATCTCCAATGCTAAAAATGTTGATTGGGAAGATATTGCTACAGATGACACATATTTGTACATTGGTGACATTGGAAACAATGCGAATAAGCGAAAAGATTTGAAAATTTATAGAATTTCATTAACTCGTTTGGTTGAATCTGAATCTGTTTTCGCGGATGAAATGAGAATCACTTATTCAGATCAAAAGGATTTTCCTCCTGATGAAAATGAAAGGAATTTCGATTCGGAATGTTTGATTGCGGCATATGGATATTTATGGATTTTTACGAAAAACAACTCAAAGCCATTTGATGGTAATTCCAGAGTCTATCGGTTCAAATTTGAAAAGGATTCTTCTTATGATATTCCTCTTTTTACAAAGATTTATTTTGGTAAAGCTGGATATTATTTTGATACACCAACTGCAGGTGATTTCCAAAATGATACGTTTTATTTTTCCACTTATAATCGTTGGATGACCTTCAAATTAAATGGAACGAATTTCAATTTACATAAAACGAAAAAGTATTCTGAATATAATCAAAAAGAGGCATTAACAGTTAGAGATTCCTACATTTGGGTAGCAAATGAATACAATAAAATTATGGGAGGTACAAAGCTTTATCGAATTCCCATAAAATAAAAAAAAACAAATTCAGCGAAATAACTTCGACCTATAAAGTCCCAATTTTGAAAAGAAATAAGCAAAGGATACTCCAAGAACTCCGAGTCCATACTTTGTACTTCTTAGAAAATTAATTGAGGATGCTTCTTTAAAGTATTTGGTTGGACAGGATACCTCTCCGATTTCGTAACCTAGATAACAAATTTGAGCTAACATTTGATTATCAAAAATAAAGTCATCCGAATTTCTTTCGAAGTCTATTTTTTCCAAAACCTCTCTGGTAAACGCTCGATATCCGGTGTGATATTCTGATAATTTTTGATTCATTAATACGTTTTGAGTGAATGTTAAAAATCGATTCGAAATATATTTGTACACAGGCATACCACCGCGTAAAGCTCCTTTTCCAAGAATTCGAGAACCAATGGCAACATGATAGACCTCATTCGCTAAAAGATAGCATAACGAGCATAATAGTTTCGGTGTATACTGATAATCGGGGTGCAGCATGACTACGATATCGGCATTAAGTTCAAGTGCTTTGACATAACAAGACTTCTGATTGCCGCCGTAACCTCTATTTGTTTGATGCTCAATGATATGTTTGATTCCCAATTTCTCGGCAACATCTAATGTTTTATCTCTGCTTCTGTCGTCAACTAAGATCACTTCATCAACAATATCGAATGGAATTTCATTGTATGTAGCTTCTAATGTTTTTTCAGCGTTGTAAGCAGGCAGAATCACTACAATTTTATTCTTACCAATCATTTAGATTTTCTTTTGAAAAAATAAAAATAAGCAATAAATAACAAGCCACTTACAAAAGGAATAAGTGCCAAATGCACCCACTTCACCCAGCCAGAAATGAATAATTCCTCAAACCCGAAAAACTCAGAAATCATCCAATAACTGTTGGCTACTATCCAACAAATTACGGCCATGTTGTGATACCATTCGGATGGATTACCCTTAAATTTTCTTGTCATGTATATGGATATTAAAAGCGTAGGAATAATCATACTTATTCCCATTAATCGCCATCCCATGCTCCAAGCCATATCTTTTAATAACCAAAAGATTATATGCAAATTTTCAAATTGCCTAAGCTTCAGTGGTAACTCAAATTGTGTTTTTGTTTGATCCATATTCATAAAAAAAAGCGACTCATGGTCGCGTT
>JBEIKF010000328.1:0-2737 GCA_040379905.1 Crocinitomicaceae bacterium | reverse complement strand
TGAACAAAGAAAAAGAAGTGGTCGGTATTTTCATTTCAGGTCATCCTTTAGATGACTATAAGTTAGTTATAAATTCATTTTGTACCGGAAATGTAGCCATGTTAAATGATCCAGAAAGTTACAAAGGAAAAGACATTGTAATTGCCTCTATTATAACAGATTGTGAAGAGAGATTAACCAAACGAGGCGAAAAATTTGGCTCGCTTTCTATTGAAGACTATTACGATTCACATAAATTATTTCTCTTTGGCGAGTCATATTTGAAAAATAGCATCTACTTCAAACCTGGAATTTTTGTTGCTCTGAAAGGTAGAATAGAACCCAATCGATTTAGAAATAATCTTGAATTTAATGTTCACTCTATTGAGTTATTGGATCAATTCAGCGAAAAACGAGCTAAAAATATTCATTTGAATGTGCCCGTTTCAGCGCTTAACAATTCCTTTATCAATGAGATAAATGACCTATTTAGCGCCAATGAAGGAAAATGTGCCGTACAATTTACAGTGTATGATCCGGTAGAAAAACTAGATATTCAGTTGAATTCAAAAGATATAAAGGTTGAGCCGAATAAAAACTTGACAAGAGAATTAGAACGACTTCAGGTCTCGTTTAAACTATCTTAGTTTTTATCTAACTTAATTTTTGAATACTCATTATTCTTGAGAATGGAAACTGCTTTTTGTAGAATTTCGTTTCTCTCGTTGTAGATTTCGTAAAACTCTGGATATCCCCATAAATTTTGAGCAAGTTCTGCTTTTAATCGAAGTTTAATCAAATTTTCACTGGTTTTGTATTCAGCTTCGTTAAATTCTAAATCTGGTTTTTCCTTTTTAATATAGGCAAAGAAACCATCCATAAACTCTTTGTCGATGGGAAACTCTTTTTTAAATTTCTGAAAATCAGGATATTTTGCTTTCAGTTTTTCTCTTTGACCATTTGTGTATTGCAAACCGAAGTTATTGAAGATCCCACCTCGGTTTAATGCTCCAAAATAATCTGAAATATCAGCAGTATCAAGAGGAACAAAGAAATCAGGAACAATACCACCCCCAGAATAAACATCTCTTTTGGTTATCATGGTCTTGAATTTCAATGAATCAGGTAGTTTAATGGAATCTGCATGCATTAACTCTCCACTTAAATAACGTTGTGTAATATCCTTTTTATAACGCTCTGGATCTTCATACGGTTTTTGGATGAATCTACCTGTTGGTGTATAATATCGAGCAATTGTTAAGCGCATTTCTGAACCATCAATCAAGTCAATAGGACGTTGTACCAACCCTTTACCAAAGGTTCTTCTTCCTACAATTGCACCTCTGTCCCAGTCTTGAATCGCTCCGGAAACGATCTCACTCGCAGAAGCTGAAAATTCATCCACCAAAACCACTAAATCGCCTTTTTCAAACATTCCGTTTCTACCAGCTCTCAATTCAGATTTTGGCTGCATTCGCCCTTCTGAATAAACAATCAATTTATTGCCAGATAGAAATTCATCCGCCAATTTTTGAGCTACATCTAAAAGCCCGCCGCCATTGTCTTGTAAATCTAATATAAGTTTTGTCATGCCTTTTTGCTTCAAAGTTGACATAGCTTTTGTCATTTCTTCCATCGTAGTTCTAGAAAAACTATTTAGCTTGATGTACCCAATTTTATCATCAACCATGTAATACGAATCCACAGAAAAAATCGGAATTTTATCTCTTGTAATTGTAAAATCTAACAGTTCAGAAACACCTTGTCTTTTCAACGAAACCTTCACTTTTGAATCCTTAGCTCCCATTAATTTTTTGCGAACATCGTTGTTTTTAATACCCGTTCCTGCGACTAAATCACCATCTACTTTTATCAACTGATCTCCGGCTTGAATACCAATTTTTTCTGACGGACCTCCAGGAATTGTATTTACAAACATTACCGTATCTTTCACGATTTGAAAACGAACTCCAATTCCCACAAAACTTCCATCAATTTGCGATTGAGCTTCGTCAGCATCCTCTTTTGGAATATAAGTTGAGTGAGGGTCAAGTTTTTCCAACATGCTAATAATCGCATCTTCCGTGAGCTTATCAGCATCTACTTGATCAACATACATATTTTTTATGTTGCTAATCACCTGTTGGAATTTTTGAGAAGCTTCTGTCTGTTCAGAATAATATTGAGAATATGAATAACACGTAAAAAGTGTAAGGAAACTAATTGAAACAATCGATTTTATCATGATAAGGTATCTTTAAATGGAAAACAGTAATAGAAACAAAATTCGTTCCTAAAAGTAACAAAAAGTAATTAATTAAAATTCCTTTAAAATGAGTTTGTTGCGATGAATTTCGATAAGTCCCTTGTTTTCAAGTTGTTTAAGTAATCTTGAAATTACTACCCGTGATGAATGTAAATCATCTGCTATTTGTTGGTGAGTATGATGTATTTCTAATGACCCCAAAAGTTTCGCTTGATCATTCAAATATTTTAAAATACGTTCATCCAATCTCATAAATGCTATGGCATCAATTGTTTCCATCAATTCTGTCAATCGTGAGTGATAACTTTGCAAAATAAATTCCCGCCACCCTTTGTAGCGATCCATCCATTCTTCCATTTTCTCAACGGGAAACATAAGTAGAAGCGACGGCTCCATCGTAGTAGCTTTGATATGGCTATCCACTTTTCGAACACAACACTGAAGAGTCATAGCACATGTATCTCCACCTTCAATGTAATAAAGCAACAGTTC
>JBEIKF010000327.1:0-2741 GCA_040379905.1 Crocinitomicaceae bacterium | reverse complement strand
CGAATTGATGGCCACGTGGCTCTCGTAAACGAATTTTTAATTAAAAAAGCTAGGATTTCAGAGTTTCGTGCAGTAAATGGGGGAGAGGTTCAATTAAAAAATGGCGAACCTAGTGGCATTTTGTTGGACAATGCGATGAAATTGGTGGAAGAATATCTACCTAAATTTTCCAAAAGTGAATGGAATGAAAAAATTCTGGAAGTACAACAAGAACTTTTTCAATATGGAGTAACAGGTGTGCATGAGGCAGGAATTGAATTCGAGCAAATTTCAATTTTAAAGAATTTGATTGAGCAAAATAAACTGAATTTGAATGTCTATGCTATGTTACTTCCCAGCGAAAAAAATAAAGAATTTGCGCGTAAAAATGGTCCTTACAATTTTCGAAATCTAAATATTCGCAGTTTTAAAGTCTATGCGGATGGCGCATTAGGTTCACGCGGAGCCTTGTTGAAGGAGAAGTACGCTGATGATAAACATACAAATGGTTTGTTGTTGACTCCAATTTCTGAAATTAAGAGTATTTCAAATTTCTGTTTGAATAATGGTTATCAAATGAATACGCATGGCATTGGAGATTCAGCGATTTCGATAATTCTAGATGTATGCAAAAATGCTTATCAAGTTAAGAAGGATCATCGGTTTAGAGTTGAACATGCTCAAGTTGTTAATCCAAGAGATTTTCAAAAGTTTGCTGATTATGCAGTTTTTCCATCTGTTCAACCAACTCATGCAGTTTCTGATTGCCGATGGGTAGAAAATCGAATTGGCTCAAATCGTCTGCCTGGGGCTTACGCATACAAATCCTTGTTGAATCAGTTTGGTATGCTTGCAATTGGAACGGATTTCCCTGTTGAATCAATAAACCCATTTTTAACAATCCACGCGGCAGTTAAGCGCAAAAACAAACAAAATGAACCAAAAAACGGGTTTTACATGCAGGAGGCGCTTACCTTGGATGATGTTTTAAAAGGAATGACCATTTGGGCGGCCTTTGCAGAGTTTAAGGAGTCAAAAAGAGGAAGCTTGGAAAAAGGTAAGGAAGCCACAATAGTAATTTTCGATAAACCTGTCATAGCTAGTGACTTGTTTATTGAAAATTTTGCCTGGAAGACATTTATAAAGGGGCGTAAGGTATATGAGCAAGGTGAGCTGTAAGAAGTAACATATGTTACATCAGAATGAAAAATAAAACTGAATCTTTGTCAAAATTTGTTTAGATAATGACGATTTACCTAGGATTTTTTCTTGCTGTGATTGTTGGCGTTACGCTAGGACTAGTTGGAAGCGGTGGATCGATATTAACAGTTCCGATTTTAGTCTCCGTTTTCAATATCAAACCTGAAGTAGCATTTGTCTATTCACTATTTATCGTTGGAACAACTGCAATTTTCGGATCTGTTAAGGCTTACAGTCAAAAAAATATTGATTTACGAATTGCTTTTTCCTTTGGAGTTACTTCAATTATATCTGTTTATTTGACTCGTGTGTTTATCGTGCCTTCTTTGCCAGAAGTTCTTTTTAAATTGGGTAATTTTCAATTGAATAAGGATAGTTATTTGCTATTGCTTTTCGCCATTTTGATGTTGATGGCCTCATTTACAATGATTCGGAAAAAGAACTATTTAGTGGATAAAAATCAACAATGGATTGAAAAGAATAAGCGACTTATTTTTATTTTTTCAGGTTTGGTTGTAGGAATGATAACAGGTTTGGTGGGTGCTGGAGGTGGATTTCTGATCATTCCAATTTTGTTTTTAATTGGTCGACTTCCGATGAACAAAGCCGTGGGAACTTCCCTCATGATTATTTCTATGAATTCGATTGTAGGTTTTGTGAGTAATTTTCAACACAAGATGACTATTGATTGGATTTTTTTAATTTCCTTTTCCTTGTTTACAGTATTAGGAATATTACTTGGTACATATCTCAGTCGATTTATTGATGGACAAAAATTAAAAAGAATATTTGGCTGGTTTGTAATGCTTTTAGGTCTTTACATTATAATTTCAAGTTTGATTTATTAACTTTAAAAAAATTCAATTACTATGCAAGTTGAACAAATTTACACAGGATGTTTATCTCAAGGATCTTATTATATTATTTCAAATGGAGAAGCAGTAATTATTGATCCATTGCGTGAAGTTGAGCCCTATTTGGAGCGAGCTAAACGAGATGGGGTAGTTATAAAGTATATTTTGGAAACCCATTTTCATGCGGATTTTGTTAGCGGACATTTGGATTTGGCAAAGGCAACTGGCGCAAAGATAGTGTATGGTCCAAATGCCAATCCAACCTTCGATTTTTACTCAGCTAAAGATGGAGAAGTCTTGAATTTTGGAAATGTATCGTTTAAAGTCTTGCACACTCCAGGACACACAATGGAATCAACCTGTTATCTTCTTTTTGATGAAAATGCAACTGAACATGCTTTATTTTCGGGTGACACCTTATTCATTGGAGATGTTGGTCGTCCTGATTTAGCACAAAAATCAGCCTCCATGACGATGGATGAATTAGCAGGTATGTTATTTCATTCCTTAAGACAAAAGATTATGACTTTGCCTGATGATGTCATCGTTTATCCAGCCCATGGAGCAGGAAGTGCTTGCGGAAAAAATCTTTCCAAGGAAACTGTTAGTACGATTGGGGAGCAAAAAAAGAATAATTACGCTCTACGAGCTGATATGACTGAAGCTGAGTTTATTAAAGAGGTGACTGATGGATTGCTTCCTCCTCCT
>JBEIKF010000326.1:0-2741 GCA_040379905.1 Crocinitomicaceae bacterium | reverse complement strand
TTAGATGGAAATCTTGTTCGAACTTGGGAATTACGAGATACTTTGTTAACTAATAAAGATACCAACGGCTTGTTTTTTGCTCCAGAACAAAAAGTGTATTATTTCAAGACCTTACCAACCTTAAATACACCAAATTTCGGAACTGTTCAAAATTCTTCTGATCCTCAGCTATCATCATTAAAACCTTATGCAACGTATAAACTAAACGTTGTATTAAATGGTGGAAAATATACAGTAAAAGCAGAAACCCAATTGGTAAATGGTATAACAACTGCTGCGTCAGGACAGAACTTTACGTTTAAATTTGCTGATGATCCAGCAGAATACCTAAGTGCTGGGTTAACAGTTTCAAACACAGGAAATGCTTTTGTAATGAATGCGCAGATGGATGTAGAGTTCAATGAAATTAATCCATCTGGCTCAGCTGTTAAATCATTTAATTGGAGAATTGGAGAATTTGATGTCAATCCAAATGACTCGCGTACTTTCACTGTACTTGGTAAAACATTTTATGAGTTGATTGATAGAAATTGTACCGATGATGCTTCAATAACAAGACGTACATTTAAAGGAATGTGGATTACGTTTACTGGTGGTGCAGAAGAATTGTACAATTACATGTTGGTTAATAAACCTTCTTCATCTTTGGCTCAGTCTAAACCATCTTATACAAATCTAGAAATCAACAACGGTGGAAAGGTAATTGGCGTATTTTCATCCCGTCAAACTGTTCGTTTTTATAAATCCTTTTCGGTGGGAGCCGCACAGGCCTATATTCGTGCAATTGACAAGAAAAGTACGAGAGAACTTTGTACGGGCCCAATTAATCAGGGGAATTTATTCTGTTCCGATCACCCGGGAGATAATGTGAATAATCAAGAAGAGCCATACGCCTGTCAGTAACCTTGAATGAGCGAGAGAAAGACTTTTTTTGCCGATGTCTTACTTCCTGTTCCCATTCATCAGGTTTTCACGTATCGAGTTCCCTTTGAATTAAATAATTCTTTAGCGTTTGGACTTCGCGTAATTGTACCTTTTGGAAAATCAAAATTAGTAACTGGAATTGTTACTGAAATTCATGAGCGTATTCCCGAGGCGTATCAAGCAAAATACATCGAATATGTTTTGGATGAATATCCGATAATTACTAAAAAGCAATTTCAATTTTGGTCGTGGATTTCGCAGTATTATATGGCTCCCTTGGGCGATGTTATGAATGCGTCCTTGCCAGCTAATTTTAAGTTATCGAGTGAATCAAAAATTGTTTTGCATCCTGATTTTGAAAATAATCAGAGTTTAGACGAAAGAGAGCAGGTCATTGTGGATTCGCTTCATGCAAACGAGCAAATGGATTTGAAGGAAATTTCTACTTTGTTGGGAATTAAAACCATTCAGCCGCTGATTAAAAAACTGATAGATAAGAAGGTTGTTCTTTCGATGGAAGCTTTGAATGAACGATTTACGCCAAAAACAGTTTTATGCTACACATTGACGGAGACTTTTTTAGATGATACTTTACTAACAAGTTTTATAAGTGGTCTTGAACGTAAATCTTCTGCCGCGAAGCAGATTGATGCGTTGTTGATGTTGATGCGTGAAGGTAATTATCAGAACAATCATATTCAACCAGTATTAAAGAAAACACTTCTAGATAATGGCATAAGTCTTTCCGCATTACAAACTTTGGAAAAGAATGGTGTGTTGGAATCTCTTCGCATAGAGGTTAGTAGATTGAAAGGTTTTGGTCAGGATGTAAAGGAGAAAAAAGAGTTGACTCAGGCTCAAAAAGTTGCTTTACAAAATGTAAAAGAAAGTCAGGAAAAGAATATTGTAACACTTCTGCACGGTGTAACAGGTTCAGGAAAAACGGAATTGTATGTAGAACTCATTGAGGAACAATTAGCGAAAGGGAAGCAAGTCCTATTTTTAATTCCTGAAATTGCCTTAACGACACAGTTAATTGATCGGCTTTCAGCCTATTTTGGTGAGCAGATTGGGGTATATCATTCTAAATTCAATCAAAATGAACGGGTTGAGATTTGGAACACAGTTTTGGCCAATGACCCAACTAAATTTCGATTAATTATTGGCGCGAGGTCTTCAATTTTTCTCCCTTTCCAGGAGTTGGGATTAATTATCGTAGATGAAGAACACGAAAATACTTTTAAGCAAACAGATCCTTCTCCGCGGTACAATGCGCGTGATGCTTCAATTGTTTTAGCTCACTTACATAATGCTAAAGTGTTGTTGGGAACGGCAACACCATCTATTGAAAGTTATTTTAACGCTAAAAGTGGAAAATATGGTTTGGTTGAATTATCGGAGCGCTATTTAGGATTGCAAATGCCTGAGATTTTGTGTGCCAATCTTCGTTCAGAAAAAAAGAACCAAAGTATGCAATCCCATTTTAGTGGGTTATTGTTGGGCAATATTCAAGAGGCCTTGGCGAGAGATGAGCAAGTGATTTTATTTCAGAACAGACGTGGATATACACCTATGTGGTCGTGTGAGGTTTGTGCATGGACGCCACGTTGTAAAAATTGCGATGTTTCATTGACCTATCACAAGCAAACAAATTCCCTGAAATGCCATTACTGCAGTCATATTTCACCACCCGTTGGTAGTTGTGCAGCGTGCGGAAGTAATCGTTTGAAAATGGTCGGATTTGGGACTGAAAAAATAGAAGATGAATTGAGTTTGTTGCTGCCTGATGTGGTGATTCAACGCTTAGATTTAGATTC
>JBEIKF010000325.1:0-2753 GCA_040379905.1 Crocinitomicaceae bacterium | reverse complement strand
TGCAATTAATCCAATGGTGTCGTGATTTTCGTGATTGATTTCAGGTTTTTTGAATAAATCTTGATTTTCTTTTTTCCATTGATCATAATCCTTTTTAACTTCAGGAAGAGGCGTTTTAGCAGTTTTAAACCCCAATTCCAAAGCGAACTTTTTTGCACCCGATCCCACAAGCATGACATGTTGCGTTTTTTCCATTACCGCTCGTGCAACTGAAATTGGATGCGCAATTCCTTCCAAAAATGCCACAGCACCGCAACGAGATTGCTCATCCATGATGCAAGCATCCAACGTGACATGCCCATCTCGATCCGGTCTACCACCAATTCCTACACTTCTATTAGATAAATCAGACTCGGTTACCTTAACACCTTTTTCAACTGCATCTATGGCCTTGCCGCCCTTTTCCAAAATACTCCATGCAGCTCGATTCGCTTCCAAACCATGACTCCAAGTCGAAAGAATAATGGGGCCATCAACGGATCCTTCAAAAGAAGAACTGAAAATATTAGATGCCTTAGCAGGTTTAACAACCGAAAGAGCACCGGCTAATGCTCCAAGTTTAAAAAATGATCTTCTTTTCATCGTCCTTCTTTTTTTCGTAATTCAGCAGCCAACCATTTTTGAAAAATATCCGCATTTCGCATATGTTCTGCTCCGGAAACAGCGAAATTATGACGACCTGTGTAATCGGGTTTGGCGCACATGAAAATATAGTTAACCTTCGAACGATTTAATACGGCATCCACAACTTTTGGAGATGGTAAACATATTGGACCAGGAGGCAATCCTTTAATTTTATAAGTATTGTATGGGCAATCAATATCACGATGAACATTCAACAAGCGTTGAACACCCTTTAGCTTGTCGCCCCAGCAAAATTTAAAAGTAGGATCAGATTGAAGTTTCATACCTTGGTTTACTCGATTTAAGTACAAACCGGCAATGATAGGCCACTCATCCGAATTTATGGATTGCTCAGAATAAACGATACTTGCCAATGTAACAGCTTGACTTGGAGATTCCAATCCGACTGATTTCAATTTAGCTTTCCGATCAGAATTCCAAAATTCTTTGAATTCAGCTGCCATTCTATTAACGAAAAGCTCTTCATCCGTATCATAGAACATTTTATAGGTATCAGGAATAAATAAGGCAGGCAACTGTTCAACGGTGAATCCCAAGCGATCAAGGGTATTTCCGTCAATTAAAAAATCTACTAAACGAGCGCTATCAACAGCTAATACCTTTGATAATTTTCCTGACATTTGATAGATATCTCGACAATTAGTGAATGTAACTTCTACTTCAAGTTCTGCATTTCCGTTGCCATTTGCATTAATTGTGAATCCATTCAACAAAGCTCGATAGCTTGTTCCAGCTTCAATCACATATTTTCCAAGCGCTATTTTTTCTGTGTTTAGCCCTTTGTATTCACCAACAGAAATAAACCCTTTAGTATCACTTATAATTCCTTGATTCGCCAATTGATTCGCCAATTGATTCAAATCAATGGGAGCTTTGATGTAAAACTCAGATGGAGCAGCATTTACACTTTTCGCATTACCTGCTAAATAAAGCATGATTTTGGGAGCTGCAATAGCAATTAAAACAAGCGAAAGAACTATTCCGCCAATAATTAAATTTCTTTTAGACATAATTGATAACTTATTTCGTCAATTCTATTTCCTTTATATTTCAACCAGTTTTTTCTAACTCCGATGCGCATATACCCAGCTTGTTCAAAAAGAGCAATACTGTGCTCGTTGTCACCGTGAATTGTACATTGTAAATTGGTCAAATCCAAAATATCTCTTGCATATTCGGAAATTAATTTCAAACTCTCCGATGCAAATCCTTTTCTTCTTTCTGACTCCTCCGCAACCATTATACCAATTGTAGCATAACCATGTTTGAAATTGATATCATACACATCAATTGTTCCTATTGTACTTTCTTTTTCATTTAAACAAATCATAAATCGAATTTCACCAGAATTTCGAATGTTGGATTGCTGCTCGATTAATTGATGAATGGAATGCATGGAAAATGGTACTTCTGTATTTGAAACTTTCCAATTTTTCGGGTCATTTTCCCAAAGAAAGAGCTTTGTTGCATCTGCTGTTTCTACTACTCGTAAAAAAATGGAATTACCTTTTAACATGCTTTAGTTTTTCCAATCTTGATTCAATTTCATCCGTTGTGTAATGAGGAATTCCTTTGTAGGTCTTTTTCAAATTTAAACCAAATACTTGATTCATCAACTTATTATCATTGAGAAATTCCAAAAATCCCTTAAGTTGATTAACATTTTGATCCGAAATAAATAAATCCTTGATGGGAATCAAACAACTACTTTTTAAATCTTTTGCTCGATCAAATTGTTCGAATTTTTGAGCTATTTCATTCAGATTTTTATTCGAGTTTAATTCAATCACAACGGAAGGAATTCTTTTAAAACTTAAAAAATCAATTAATTTAACTGTTGGTAAATATTCATCTTTTCCACCAACTTTCAAACTAAAAAATTGACCTTGAGTAGAAATACCAATATGAGGTGGTATTTTGTCCGCGTGCAGAACCCAAAGCAGGTTTTTATGATGATTTAACTTTTCAAGATCAGATTCAATCGAATCAAATTCAAAGTCACAATTCAATGATTCCATCGTAAACCTTTGTTGCCGGTCCTATTAAATAAATGTTTGAATAACCATCTTGCTGGTTTCGTTCAAATTGAAAGATCGGAAGAGCACACG
>JBEIKF010000324.1:0-2768 GCA_040379905.1 Crocinitomicaceae bacterium | reverse complement strand
GGTGTAAATAGACTCAATGAACCGATGCGTGATCCTTCAGGTAAGTTATCCTTTTTTGTAAAAGACCCAAATAATAACATTTTTCAAGTTATTGAAGGCAGCGGTTGGTTTTCGGAAACAGGGCACCCATCTAAATGTGGGGGTGTTGCAGGAACCATTATTGGTGTTTCCAATATGGATAACTCATTAAAATTATACAAAGATATTCTTGGGTACGACTCCATTGATTATGATGAAACAGGAATTTTTGAAGATTTTGGTGTTTTAACTGGAGGAAAAAACCTTTTTCGACGTGTTCGTCTTTCGCATAAAGAACTAAGAAAAGGACCTTTTGCAAAATTATTAGGTCCATCTCAAATTGAACTTGTTCAAGCGATTGATCAGACAGGTCGACGAAATATATTTGATAATCGCTTTTGGGGAGACTGGGGTTTCATTCATCTTTGCTTTGATGTCCAAGGAATGGAACAGTTGAAAAAAGAATGTGAATCAGAAGGTTTTCCTTTTACTGTTGATAGTTCTGATACATTTGATATGGGAGAAGCTGGGGGGAGATTTTCTTACATCGAGGACCCGGATGGAACCTGGATTGAATTTGTAGAAACACACAAGGTGCCAGTTTTGAAAAAAATAGGTTGGTACATAAACCTTAAAAACAGAAAACCCGGGAAATTTCTGCCAAACTGGATGCTGAAAGCAATGGCTTTGAACAGAGTAAAATAGCCTAAGTTTACAACAATCCTTTCGCTCTTAGAAATTCATCTAGCGACTCAATATCACCAAATAAAACTTCTCTTGCTTTACTGCCTTGAAAAGCTCCTATTATTCCCATACCTTCGAGTTGGTCAATAATTCGTCCAGCTCGATTATAGCCTAATTTTAATTTTCGCTGAAGCAAACTAGCTGATCCTTGTTGATTCATCACAACTATTCGAGCTGAATCAACGAACATAACATCAATTTCATTCATGTCAAAATCGGAACCACCTTCAGAACCTTCAGGAATGTATTCAGGAAGAATTAGGGCCTCCGGATAAGCACGCTGATTTCCGATAAAACTACATATCTCCTCAACTTCAGGGGTGTCCACAAAACCGCATTGTAAACGTTTCATATCAGAACCTGTAGAAATCAACATATCACCTCGACCAATAAGTTGGTCCGCACCAGAAGCATCTAAAATAGTTCGAGAATCGATTTTAGATAATACTCTGAAGGCGATTCGAGCTGGGAAATTAGCTTTTATCATTCCCGTAATTACATTTACTGATGGACGCTGTGTAGCTACAATTAAATGTATTCCAATGGCCCTAGCTAATTGAGCAATTCGCGCAATTGGATGCTCAACTTCTTTTCCTGCCGTCATAATTAAGTCGGCAAACTCATCTATTAACACGACAATATAAGGTAAATAGCGATGACCTTTTTCGGGGTTCAAACGACGAGCTATGAATTTAGCATTGTATTCTTTAATGGTTCGAACACCCGCATCTTTCAATAATTCATAGCGCTCATCCATTTCAATACATAATGAATTCAAGGTATTTACTACTTTGGAGGTATCAGTAATAATCGCGTCTTCCTCACCTGGTAATTTTGCCAAGAAATGACGCTCAATTTTATTATAAAGCGTTAACTCAACTTTTTTCGGGTCAACCAGAACGAACTTAACTTGAGCAGGATGTTTTTTATACAAAATAGAAATCAAAATCGCATTCAATCCAACAGATTTACCTTGCCCCGTAGATCCTGCTACTAGTAAATGTGGCATTTTGGTGAGATCAAAAACGAACGTTTCATTCGTAATTGTTTTACCCATAACAACAGGTAGTTCACCATCAAAATTCTGGAACTTTTCCGAAGCTATTAAGGAACGCATGCTAACCATTTCAGGATTTGAATTGGGAACCTCAATACCGATTGTTCCTTTACCAGGTATTGGAGCGATGATTCGGATTCCAAGCGCACTCAAACTTAAAGCAATATCATCTTCGAGATTTTTTATCTTGGAAATTCTTACTCCTGGTGCGGGGACAATTTCATAAAGAGTAACCGTTGGTCCAACAGTTGCCTTTATTTTAGCGATATCAATTTTATAGTGCGAAAGAGTTTGTACAATACGATCTTTGTTGGATTCAATTTCCTCTTTGTTGATAGAAACCCCACCAGTGCCATATTCTTTCATTAAATCAATTGGAGGTAATATGTAACCTTCCAAATCTTTTGTAGGGTCATATTCTCCATATTCAGCGACAAGCCCAACTGCAAGATCTTCCTCATCTCCATTGGTCTTTTCTATTCTGGAAGTTAAATTCGTTGCACTTGTCAAAATTGGTTCTTCGTCTTCAACGCCAATCTCAAACTCAAAATCAGATTCTTCCTGTGACTTTATATTAGTGGGGTCTTCCTTGATGGTTACTATCAATTCACTTTCATCAAATCCATCATCCTCAAAATCATCATTATTCTTTGAAAAATCAACAGGTTCAGAAAGAATATCTTCCATAATCTGATCTTCACGAATAGTATTAATAACATGAATATCATCAAAACGTTCTTTTTCATTCTCAAAAGTTACTGCTTCTTGAGCTACATCTTTATCTTTCATGGCAAACAGATAGTCAAAAATAGACTTATAGTTAGGACTAAAAAGCAAAGTTGTAATCACGAAAAACATAACTAAAATTAATATTAGTGTACCAAACTGACCCAATGCCAATACCAACCAATCGTTCAAATAATAACCGAATGTACCACCTAAAAAATTT
>JBEIKF010000323.1:0-2805 GCA_040379905.1 Crocinitomicaceae bacterium | reverse complement strand
GCAATAAAAAGCACCAACATTAATTTTGTTGAAATGCGCTCAAAACCAAGGCTCATTGCAAACACTATAGCCAATGGAGCAAAAGCGGATACCCAGAAAAATATCGAAAAACCACCGGTTTCTTGGTTAATAAATAAATACTTAAAATAAATGTCATTGGTTCCAACAAGGAATGCTAGAATCCCTGAAATACCCAAGGCTGCAAACATGTAAGAATATACGTTTTTGATAAAATCCACTGCAACGTCTTTTGAAACGCTGGGTTGATTGGTGTTAAAATAGTTATCCATGTCTTAATGTAATTTTGCTTGAACTAAATTAATAAATTCTTTTCTTGTAGCATCATTGGTAAGAAAAATTCCAGTAAATGCACTGGTTGTGGTGGCAGAATTTTGTTTTTGAACGCCACGCATTTGCATACACATGTGTGAACATTCAATTACAACAGCAACACCTTTTGGATTGAGCGTTCGTTGAATACAATCCCTGATTTCTATCGTCAAGCGTTCTTGAACTTGTAATCTTCTTGAATAAGCGTCCACAACACGAGGCAATTTACTCAATCCTACAATTTTTCCATCTGGAATATAGGCAATATGGGCTTTCCCGAAAAAAGGAAGCATGTGATGTTCACACAGCGAATAAATATCAATGTCTTTAACCAATACCATTTCCGAATATTCTTCGTGAAAAATTGCTTGATTTACAATATCATCAGGGTTTATCTCATAACCGTGAGTCAGATACTTCATCGCTTTGGCAACACGCTCCGGTGTTTTTAATAATCCTTCACGCAAAGGGTCTTCGCCAATCTCCTCAATTATTGAGCGGTAATGCTCTTCCATTTCGTTCTGTTTCAAAATATTGTTTTTTGTAAAACGAAAATGAACTAAAAAGGTTCTTTACCTCCGTAATATTCAACAAAATTATTTTCGGTTTCTATCAATTTGATTTTGGCTAGTTCACCTCCATTTGTGCGAACATCTTCTTCTATTAAATCCCAAATAGCAATTGCCACATTTTCGGTCGACGCCATTATGCCTTGTAAAAAAGGAACATCCAAATTCAAATTTTTGTGATCTAGTGCCTCAACGACTTTTTCTCGAACAATAACGCTTAGAGTCTTCAAGTTGATTACAAAACCTGTATCTGGATTTGGTACTCCTTTAACTGTGACATACAATTGGAAATTATGTCCATGCCAGTTTTTGTTAGCGCATTTGCCAAAAACCTCATCATTCTGTTGTTCGCTCCATTCTGGCTTCCACAGTTTGTGAGCCGCATTGAATGTTTCTCTTCTCGTAATGTATACTGTCTTCATTTTTTAAACTGTCTCTTTGGTATTTATCAGTTCAACTTTCATTATTCCATCTCTGTCCGTTTCCAATAAACGAATGGATTGAAACGTATTCGTTCGTTTTGAATCGAACGGAAATTTCACTTTCACATAATTTTCGGTAAACCCAAACATAGTTCCCTCCTCTTCTTCTTGTTCGAACAATACTTGTCGTTCAGTTCCTTCATTTTCCAAATAAAATTTTCTCTTTTTTCGATCGGAAAGTAAGTGTAATTGTTTACTGCGTTCTCGTCGCACTTCCATGGGGACTTTTTCTCCTAATTTTGGAGCACCAGTATTAGCTCGCTCGGAATAAGTAAAAACGTGCAAATATGAAATATCAAGGTCTTTCAGAAAATTCACCGTATCCATAAAATCTTCATCCGTTTCACCTGGAAAACCAACAATCACATCAACGCCAATACAAGCATCTGGTCGAATGGATTTTATTTTAGCAACGCGCTCGGCATAAAGTTCTCGCTCGTATTTTCTTCGCATTAACTTTAAAAGTCGATTACTACCCGATTGCAATGGAATGTGAAAATGGGGAACAAATCGTTTTGAATCCTTTAAACAAAATTCAATGATTTCATTGGAAAGTAAATTCGGTTCAATTGATGAAATGCGAAAACGATCAATTCCTTCTACATTATCCAATTGTTGAATCAATTCGAAGAAATTCTCTTCGCCGCCTTGTCCGAAGTCTCCAATATTAACTCCTGTTAAAACGACTTCTTTCACATCTGTTTGAGCGATTTTTCTGGCTTCCGCAATCGTTTGCTCGATTGATGCATTTCTACTCTTTCCTCGAGCCAACGGAATCGTACAAAAAGTGCAAAAGTAATCACAACCATCTTGCACCTTCAAAAATGATCTGGTGCGGTCTCCCATTGAAAAAGATGGGATAAAATCATTAGTGTTTTTAATGTTGTCATAAATAACAAGCGGTTGGGAAAGTTTAGCTTCTTTCTTTTCCAAATGCTCGAGAATATTGAATTTTTCATTTGCACCCAAAACCAAATCAACCCCTGGAATTTTGGAGATTTCCTCCGGTTTCAATTGCGCGTAACAACCAACGATCACTACAAAGGAATCGGGATTTATTTTTGAAGCTCGACGAACCAATTGCTTACATTTTTTGTCCGCATTTTCAGTTACTGAACACGTGTTAATAACATAAATATCAGGCGTGTCTTCAAAATCAACTTTAGCAAAACCAGCTTCTTCAAAAAGTCGAGCAATGGTTGAAGTTTCGGAGAAATTCAACTTGCAACCCAAGGTATAAAAAGCGACTTTTTTGAACTGATTCATCGCGGCAAATTTACGGATAAATTTTCGTTATGAAAAGCAGTGAAAAATGACTTAACATTGACTAAAAAGACAATTATCAGAAGAAAAAATTATTTCAAGCGCTTTTTTGCATTTGAACTTGAAACAACTTTTTGGCCAGTTTTAGATTCTAGTTCTTT
>JBEIKF010000322.1:0-2834 GCA_040379905.1 Crocinitomicaceae bacterium | reverse complement strand
TCGTAAATGCTGCTCAAATTGGGAAGTAACATTGCATTCTATTGTATGATGTCCACTGTTGTGAGGGCGAGGAGCGATTTCATTAACTAATAATTTCCCATCTCTCGTTAAAAAAAATTCAACAGCTAGAATTCCAACCATATCAAGCTTTTCAATGAGATCGATTGCCAATTTATGAGCTTCTTTCTCAATATCAGATGAAATTTCCGCAGGGGAAAATAGAAACTCCACCAAATTCGCATCAGGATTAAACTCACATTCAACAGATGGATAAGTAATCACCTCGCCATTTTTGTTTCGTGCAACAATTACGGCTATTTCCTTTTCAAAATCTACAAATTTCTCCAATACGCTCGGAGCATCAAATGCTTTTTCAAAATCTAATTCTGATTGCATAATTTGAACACCTTTACCATCATAACCTCCTGTTCGTAGTTTCTGAGCAAAGGGCAGAAAGTCAGCGTTTGAAAAAATGTCATTTTTGTCTATCAACTTAAAATCGGCTGTCGGAATTCCGTGATCTAAATAAAATTTCTTTTGAATACCTTTGTCCCGAATAATTCGTAAAACGCGTGGTTGGGGAAATACCTCAATGCCATTTCGCTCCAATTCCTCCAATGCTTCCAAGTTGACATTCTCAATCTCAACCGTAATGAGGTTTTTATCCTTACCAAAATTCAGGACCGCATCGTAATCGGTAATAGACCCACATGTAAAGTGATGAGAAATTCGGCTGCACGGGGAATCAGGATCTGAATCCATCGTATAAATATGCACATTCCAATTAATGGCCTCTTGAATCAGCATTCGACCTAACTGCCCTGCACCAAGAACACCTAATTTATAATCATTTCCGTACCATATTGATCTCATTTGACAAAGATAAAATAATCCTATAATTGAATTTCAACCATGTAAAAACAAAAAAAGCTATCCCAGAAGAGATAGCTTTAAATTATATTCGAAGGTGTTTATTTCAATTGTTTACCCGATTCTTCCTTATACCATCCTGTGTTATCCTTGATTTCAACAGGAACAGTTGACTTTGTATTCAATTTCCTCTGAATATTCATCCAATAGAAAAAACCAAAGAATCCAAGCAATAATAGGATTGTATTGAAAATGTTTCCAACGTTATCGTAAAACAAAAATCCGCATTGAAAAGCGTCTCCTATTGAATAAATGATATCTGTTGTGCTCATAATATGATGATTTAACAATGCAAATCTAAAAACAAATTTTTAAAAATTGAAGAATACATTAAATTTCTCCTAACAATTGTAGTGTTTCCTTAGCCGCTAATTGTTCAGCCGCCTTTTTGGAAAGCCCTTTCCCGTAACCGAATTCACTTTTATTAATAACAACTTTCACTTCATAATGCCAAATTCCGTTCAAATGAACTTCTGAAACGACTATGAATTCGATAATTAATTTTTTCTTTTGGCACCAAATAAAGAGTTTTGATTTGAAATCAATTTCTTCAGAAAGTAGTTTATTGAAGTCCAAGTATTTACGGAAAACGTAATTATTGAGCGATTGTTTTACTTTTTCAAATCCACCATCCAGATAGATTGCACCAATTATTGCTTCTAGTGCATTGCCTTCTACTGTAGATAAATTTATGGCTCTTGATTGATTGTAGTTCAAAACCTCACGGATTTCCATTTTCTCACCGATTTCAGATAGCGTCTTTCGATTTACAATTTTCGATTTTAATTTGGTTAATAAACCCTCGTTGTCATCTGGAAACTTAAGAAAAAGGTGCTCAGCTACCACGGCATCAAGAATGGCATCTCCCAAAAACTCTAATCGCTCGTTCGATGATTCAATCTTTGATTCAGATAGAATTGATTTATGATTTACGGCTTTAATGAAATAATGAATGTTATTTAGCTTGTAGCCAAATCTTTTAAGGATGAAGCGAATGAGTTTTAATTCATCCTCGGTTCTATTATTTGAAAACAGAGGAATTTTCAGGATCTAGCTATTTAATGAATTTTTTAACGATAACGCTCGTGTTATGTCCTCCAAATCCAAAAGTATTAGATAATGCGACATTCACTATGCGTTTTTGTGCTTTATTGAAGGTGAAATTCAACTTAGCATCAAGTTCTGGGTCATCATTGAAATGATTGATTGTCGGAGGAATGATATCATTTTTTACTGCCATTATGCAGGCAATTGCCTCAATTGCTCCAGCAGCCCCAAGCAAATGTCCTGTCATTGACTTTGTGGAGCTAATGTTTAAGTTGTAGGCATGTTCTCCAAAAACCGCTTGGATTGCTTTTACTTCTGCAACATCACCAAGGGGAGTTGAAGTTCCGTGCACGTTTACATAATCAATTTGCGATGCATCAATCTCAGCATCTTCTAGGGCGGCAAACATGGTGTTTCTAGCACCTAGTCCCTCCGGGTGTGGGGCTGTCATGTGATAAGCATCTCCAGACATACCTCCTCCGATTACTTCGGCATATATTTTTGCCCCGCGTTTTACGGCGTGGTCGTATTCCTCTAAAATTAAGGCTCCTGCGCCTTCTCCCAGAACGAAACCATCTCGTTCAGCGTCAAAGGGTCGAGAAGCAGTTTCAGGAGAATCATTTCGAGTTGATAACGCTTTCAATGCGTTAAATCCGCCCATTCCCATTTCATTAACGGCAGCCTCTGAACCTCCTGTTACAATGGCATCTGCTTTACCCAAACGAATGAGATTGAAAGCATCAATAATAGCATTGGTTGATGAAGCGCAAGCAGAAACGGTAACGTAATTAGGTCCTCTCAATCCAAATTTAATCGAAATATGACCTGCAGCAATGTCCGCTATCATTTTGGGAATG
>JBEIKF010000321.1:0-2842 GCA_040379905.1 Crocinitomicaceae bacterium | reverse complement strand
CTTAACAACCAATAACATCTCGGATTTAGCAGGAAATATATCTGGCAATCAATCGGTTAATTTCCAATATCTAATTCCTGATTCTGCAGTTAAAGGAGATGTCATAATTACAGAATTCTTCCCAGATCCATCTCCAGTAGTAGGTTTACCTGAGGTTGAATTCATCGAAATTTATAACGCAAGTAACAAGATATTCAACCTAGGCGGATGGAAAATTGGCGATGCTTCTGCTGAAGGCACGATTAGCTCTGCTTGGCTATTACCGGGAGAGTACAAAGTTTTAACGGCAACCGCAAATGATTCATTATATACCATGACCGATGCAACCGGAGTGACAAGTTTTCCTAGCTTAAATAATGCAGGTGATGACGTTGTTTTGAAAGATTCTTTTGGGAATATACTTGATAAACTAATCTATACGGATGATTGGTATCAAGATCCTGTGAAACAATCAGGAGGTTACACGTTGGAATTAATCAATCCGAATGACCCGTGCTCAGATGCTAGTAATTGGATCGCAAGTATTTCTTCTTCAGGAGGCACTCCCGGATTCCAAAATTCTGTTTTTGACATTTCTCCTGATATTACAGCGCCTCAAGTGACACTTTGGTTGGCACTTGCTCCTTCTTATTTGGAAGTTTATTTTTCTGAAGGAATGGATTCAAGTTCATTGGCGAATGCGCTCTTTAATTTTTCACCTGCACTTACCATTCAAAATAAATTTATTCAAGGCGCTTACCCAAACAAAATGATTTTGCAGTTCAATGAAACCATAGCACCATCATTAGTATACAATGTTAGTATTTCAACCATTGGAGATTGTTGGCTCAATTATACCAATGCTAGTGGACAATTCGCACTTCCAGATATGCCAATAAAAGGAGATATTGCAATTAATGAAATTCTGCAAAATCCACTAAATGGAGGTCAAGATTGGATTGAATTGTATAATAATTCTGACAAAATATTCAACTTAAAGGATTGGCAATTCGCAAATTTTGACAACGACACCATCGATAATTTCAAAACGATTCAAGACAATTACTTCTTATTTCCACACGATTTCGTTGTAATTGGAAAGGATTCAAATTTTGTAAAAGCTAATTATCCCGTCTCAGTTTCCGGTAAATTCCTATACGCCGAACTTCCTAGTTATAACAATGACTCGGGTTCTGTCTATCTCATTTACAACTCAGAAATCATTGATAAAGTTTCATACCTTGACGTGTGGCACTTTGATTTATTGGATAATACAGATGGTGTTTCTCTCGAGCGTATTGATCCAAATGGTGAATCAAGCAGTTCATTCAATTGGCATTCGGCAGCCGAAGAGATTGGTTTCGCGACACCAGGGAGAGTTAATTCTCAATTTTTATCAGCCCTTTCGAACGGAGAGATTACCTTAACCAATGATGTTTTTTCCCCAGACAACGATGGATTTGAGGATGTATTACAAATTTCATATGAAATGATAGAATCCGGATTACTTGGAAAAGCTACTATATATGACGATAGGGGAAGATTAATTCGGAAATTATTTAGTAATGAATTATTAGGAAGTAAAGGGACATTTACTTGGGATGGTTTGTCCGATAACCAAATTAAGGCAAGTATTGGTGTATATGTTCTATTATTCGAGGCGTTTTCAACAGACGGTGGTGTAATTTTTACAACAAAAAAAGCAATTACACTTGCCGGAAGACTTTAGTTTTACAGAAATCTGAAAATGATGAGATACGTGGCTTTTTCGGCATCTTTAATTCATACTGTTTTTTCTTTCGGACAAAATCAATCCTATAAAACTGTTAAAGGAATAAAAGGAGATTTTCCCGGCTATGGTTCTTTGAACGTTAAGCACAATATTGAACTAACACCAAATGTTAATTCTGCTCTGGAATATGTTTTTGAAGATTTACTATTAAACAGTTCAATCGAAACAGGTCCATATTTATTCATTACTCATCAATTTAATTTTGTTTGTGGAAGTGGGTTCGCTCTTAGCTATGTCATCAACTAGAATTAACTTTTCCCCTGGCTCCAAAAATTGGCTTCCAAAATACTTCGATTTAGTTGATAAAGGAATAATTACTTTATCAACAGATTTGAATAGTGACCATGAGATAAGCCCGCTACGATTATTAATGAACAAAACGGGACTTCTCTTTGGTTCATGCACGCGATTTATCTATGCAAAAAATATCGATTCTTCCCGTTTCACGAAAGATGAGCAATTAAAATTATTGTTGTTCGAAACGCTTTTATATGTATACATTGAACATTTTAAACAAGTAAATAAAGATCATTTTTTGCAATTATTGGATAAATTTTACGAGGGAGATGAGCGAACTCGTTATGGTCACTGGATGAGTTTTTTTTCTGAAAAAAACAGCGAGGCGAGAATAGAAACTATTTTGAGCGACCGTGTAAAAGTGAAATCGACTATTTTTGGTTCCAATTATTGGTTGAATCATCTTTCCAATAGTTTTGTTTTTCTTGACGTTCTATTGTTTCAACGATTTATACAGAATAACACGAAGTCCTTTTTTGAATCTTATCAGCCAATCGCTTCAATAACTATTAAATGCCTGGCATTTGTGGCATATTTCGATAATCAAGTAATTGAAAAAGAACAGCGTATGCTTTGGCATTTTCTCGCAAGTGCTGATTTGGATAAAGAGGAAAAAATGAGATGTCAGAAGAATATCTTAGAAGGAATTTCATTCAAAGACATTGAGCTTGAAAAAATTGAAGATGATACCATTAAATACGCGATTTATGGCTTATGTATTTTCGTAATAAGGGGCTCTGATTTTTTATCAGAAGAAGAGGAATTTAAAATAGT
>JBEIKF010000320.1:0-2850 GCA_040379905.1 Crocinitomicaceae bacterium | reverse complement strand
TTTTCTGATGATGTTTATTTCGGACGTTCAGTAGTTTTAATTTGTGAACACAACGACGAAGGAACTTTTGGTTTTGTTTTGAATAATTACATTGACGTCAATTTACATCAATTAGACGATAACTTTCCGAATATTAATGCTCGAATTAGCTTTGGCGGACCTGTTTCGAAAGAGAACTTGTATTACATCCATTCTTTCTCTGACATCACAAACACACTTGAAATTCGCGAAGGTCTATATTATGGCGGCGACTTCGATGAAATCACTGATCGAATTAAAAATGCTAAAAATCCGAACAAAGAAATTCGTTTTTTCGTGGGTTATTCTGGTTGGAGTGTGGGGCAATTGGACGAAGAAATTAAAAACGAAAATTGGATTACAGCAAATAATATCTCAACGGAAAATATAATAGATACGAAATTAGACGATTTATGGAGAATTTGTTTGGAAAAACAAGGACAACGATTTCAATTAATGACCAAATTTCCGCGTAATCCGATGGATAATTAAAATTTCAATATCAAGAATTATTAACGAGTTTGATTGCCCAATTCTATGTATTTTTGAAATATGCATCTGATTTCAGACTTTTCACTTTGGTTTTTAATCCCAATCGGACTGTTTTCAGTTATATTGACTTTTTATTTTTATAAGAAGGAAGGTTGGTTTGGCGATTTAAAACCATTTCAACAAAATCTTTTACGAGTTCTTCGTTTTTCATCCTTGTTTTTAATTGGAATTTTATTGCTCGGGTTAATTCTCCAAACAATTAACTACCGAGATGAAAAACCGGTGTTCATCAACTTGATTGACAATTCAAACTCGATGATGAATCACAGGGATAGTAATTTGGTAAAAAATCAAATTGCTTCATATCGTGAAAAGCTAAAAGAAAAATACGGGGAAAAGTTTGAATTGATTGATTTGTATGTTGGCACGAATGTCTCAAATCAGAAACTGAATTTTTCTGAGAAAACTTCCAACCTCGAAGCTGGATTTGAAAAAATAAATTTTGATTACTATAACCGAAATATTGGTGGAATCACTTTCATTTCTGATGGGAATTATAACGTGGGGACTAATCCTGCTTATGCCGCAGAAAAAATCAGCATCACCCCTATTTTCTCATTGGCTGTTGGTGATACGACTCCTCGAAAGGATCAACTCATAAAAAATGTTTCAGTTAACGATATCGCATTTCTAAATAATGAATTTCCTGTTGAAGTTGATTTGGAATCGATTAAACTCGGTGGAAAATCTGTTAGTGTAAGTATCTTCGAAAATGGCAAACAAATTGCTTCACAATCAATTACTTATTCCAATTCCAAACGAGATTTCAAACAGGTGAATTTCACTCTCAAAGCGAATAAAATTGGATTTCAAACCTATGTGGTAAAATTGAAATCGTTGGATGGTGAAAGCACCTTAAAAAATAACCAACGGACTTTCTACGTCGAAGTTATCGATTCAAGAAATAAAGTGCTTTTGTTGGCGGGAGCGCCTCACCCCGATATATCCGCACTAAAAGAAGTATTGGATCAAAATGAAAACATTGAATCAGAAAGCGTCCTAATTAAAGATTGGAATAGGAACCTGGAAAAAACGGATTTGGTCGTATGGCACGAACCTGGAGCCAATTTCGATGCATCAATTCTTCAATTACTGCAAGAAAAACGAATTCCAATTTTATACATATTAGGGCCAAATACGGAGGCTGCTGTTACCTCTAAATTGAATTTAGGAATTTCAGGAATGAAAGGAAACAAAACGGATGATATTCAACCAACCCTTGCTTCAGGATTTAATGATTTCGAATTATCGGAGAAAGTAGCTGAAGCACTTGATTTCTATCCACCCTTAAAAAGTAAATTCGGAACACTCAAAGTGGAAGGGAATCCGCTGGTTTTATTAAATCAACGAGTTGGACCGGTTAAGAAATCTGATCCCTTGTTGTTTTTTGTAAACCGAAATAATTTAAAAACTGGGATTCTCTATGGAGAAGGTCTCTGGCGTTGGAAACTAAACGATTTTATCCGTTCCGGAAATCACGAAGCTTTTAGCGAATTGTTTTCAAAAACGATGAACTTTTTAATGGTTAAGCAGCAAGAAGCAGGTCTTCGAATTGAGTTTCCAAAACGTTTTTCAATTGAAGAAGATGTAATCGTGAATGCATCATTTTACAATTCAGTATTGGAGCCCATTACAAAACCGAAAATCGAATTGAAGTTAACCGACTCGAACGGAAAAGTTTTTCGCTCACAATTTGGAGTAAATGGAAGTGGTTATAAACTATCATTGGGTAAATTGAAAGCAGGAAAATACAAGTGGTTCGCAGAGGCTAAATTCAATGGGAAATCATACCAAAAATCGGGCGTATTTATTGTTGAGGACATTGAACTCGAAAAAATTGAAACAGCTGCCAATCATGGTGTTCTCAAACAAGTTGCTAAACAATCAAATGGGAAATTCTACCAATTAAAAGATTACCAAAAATTAATAAACGACATCGAAAAACGCGGAGATATTACAACAATCAGCTTCGAAGAAACAGCTTTCAATAAATTGATTGATTACCTGGTGGTTATTTTGCTTCTCATTACACTTCTTACCGGTGAATGGTTTTTGCGGAGATATTTAGGGAGCTACTGAGGTAATTGCGAATTAATAATTATGAGCTGTTCTTAGCAAGTTAATGTCATCATCCTTATTCCATTCGCAATTAATGGTTATGTCATTGGCAATTAACCTGTAACCAAAACAATTCTTGGCATTATTCGAGTATATGATAAAACGACTACCTAAATTTTGTTGTTATGAACTCAAAAATGGTTGTCGCTATTGTCCTTTCAA
>JBEIKF010000319.1:0-2851 GCA_040379905.1 Crocinitomicaceae bacterium | reverse complement strand
GGTTCAAGAAAAAGTTGAATTACCTGAAGATGCAACGATTATTTTAGTTTCAAACACTTCTGAAGCTCTTGGTTTAATGGCTTGCAATTATTATGAAAATCCATCCAAGAAATTAAAATTGATTGGAATTACAGGAACGAATGGTAAAACAACCACAACTACCTTGCTATTCAACCTATTTATGAATTTGGGCTACAAAGCTGGATTAATTTCAACGGTAGTCAATAAAATTGGAAACGAAGTAATTCCATCGACGCACACAACACCAAATCCGGTTGAATTAAATCAACTTTTGGATAAAATGGTAAACGCAGGATGCGAATATTGTTTTATGGAAGTCAGCTCACACGCCGTTCACCAAAATCGAATTGCTGGTTTGGATTATAAAATCGCTGTTTTCACAAACATAACACACGATCATTTAGATTACCATAACACATTCGCAGAATACATCCGAGTTAAGAAAGCGTTTTTCGATGGGTTGAACAAAGATTCTTTCGCTGTAACGAACGCGGATGATAAAAATGGATTGGTGATGCTTCAAAACACAAGCGCCAAAAAACTCACATTTGCCCTAAAAACACCTGCTGATTTCAAAGGAAAAGTAATTGAAAATGCGCTTTCTGGCCTGGTTATGACGATAAATAATACGGAAGTCTATTCGAGATTGGTCGGTGATTTTAACGCATACAACTTATTGGCCGTATTCGGTGTAGCCTCAATCTTAGGAATTGAAGAATTAGAGGTTTTGAGGGTATTAAGCAACTTGGAATCGGTTGAAGGTAGATTTCAATACGTACGAAGTACAAACGGAATTACTGCAATTGTTGACTATGCTCATACTCCTGACGCCTTAGAAAATGTTTTAAAAACGATTCGCGGAATACGCAAAGGGTTAGAGCAAGTTATCACAGTTGTAGGATGCGGTGGAGATCGCGATAAAACAAAGCGACCAAAAATGGCTTCGATTGCAGCTGAAATGAGCGATAAAGTCATACTAACTTCTGATAATCCAAGAACTGAAAATCCGGCAACAATTTTAGAGGAAATGGAGGCTGGACTTGATGAAAATCAACAATTGAAATCCCTAACCATTCAAGATCGAAAACAAGGAATTAAAACAGCGATTTCATTAGCTAATGCTGGTGATATCATTTTAATTGCCGGCAAAGGACATGAGAAATATCAAGAAATTATGGGAGTTCGCCACGATTTTGATGATTTGAAAATAACGAACGAATTGTTTAACCAACTGAAGAAATAATGCTTTACTACTTATTTGATTATTTGGATAAATTGAATTTCCCTGGAGCAGGATTATTCGACTACATTTCTTTCCGAGCAGCAATGGCTTTGATTACATCGCTTATCGTTTCAATATTTTTTGGAAAGAAAATCATTGGAGCTTTGAAAAAGCAGCAAATTGGCGAAACGGTTCGTGATTTGGGTCTTGAGGGACAAATACAAAAATCAGGAACGCCAACGATGGGTGGAATTATCATTCTGAGTGCTATTCTCATCCCTACTTTGCTTTTTGCCAAGTTGCACAATGTCTACGTTATAACGATGCTCATTTCAACTATTTGGTTGGGACTTATCGGATTTTTGGATGACTACATAAAGGTTTTCAGAAAAAACAAAGAAGGTCTTAAAGGAAGATTTAAGATTATCGGTCAAATAGGTGTTGGATTGATTGTCGGATGTATTCTCTATTTCTCTGAAAATGTGGTTGTTCACAAGCGAGTTCCCGCAAATTACAAGCTTCACGCAGATGAAGAATTTGTTTCCCAACATCACATACAAAACGAAGGTGAAAATTTTAAATGGATCAAAACGGATGATATGACCACCACAATTCCATTTATGAAAGGCAATGAATTCAACTATAATTGGTTAATCGGTGATTGGCAAAAATCTTATGGCTGGTTGTTGTTTATTCCAATTGTCATTTTCATCGTAATCGCGGTTTCCAATGGAGCAAACATGACCGATGGGTTGGATGGTTTAGCAACCGGAACATCTGCTATTATTGGTATTGCTTTAGCGGTTTTAGCTTACGTTAGCTCACATGCCAAATTCGCTGATTACTTGAATGTAATGTATATTCCTCACGCAGAGGAACTGGTGATTTTCATCAGTGCATTCGTAGGTGCGTGTATCGGATTTTTATGGTACAACTCCTTCCCCGCTCAGGTTTTTATGGGCGATACAGGAAGTTTGGCACTTGGAGGAATCATAGCTGTATTTGCTATTTCGATTCGAAAGGAGTTACTGATTCCTGTTCTATGTGGAATTTTCTTGATTGAGAATTTATCGGTGATGCTGCAAGTGGGCTATTTCAAGCTGACCAAAAAACGCTTTGGTGAGGGCCGACGGATATTTCTCATGGCTCCGCTCCATCACCATTATCAGAAAAAAGGACTTCATGAAGCGAAAATCGTTTCACGCTTTTGGATTGTTGCGATTTTATTGGCGGTTGTAACGATTGTAACACTGAAATTGAGATAAATTGAACGGAATAAATAAAAATATCGTGATTTTGGGCGCCGGAGAAAGCGGAGTCGGAGCTGCAATTTTAGCCAAGTTGAAAGGGTGGAATGTATTTGTTTCTGATAAAGGTCAAATCAAAGAGGAATTCAAACAAACGCTAATTGACGAGCAAATTGAGTGGGAAGAAGGAACGCACGATGAGGTCCGAATTTTTAAAGCCGATTTAGTAATAAAATCACCTGGAATTCCTAATAATGTTGCCCTAATCGTAGGTTTGAGTAATAGAGAAGTGAAAATCATCTCTGAAATTGAATTCGCAGGCTATTACTCGAGAGGAAAGAAAATTTGCATCACAGGAAGT
>JBEIKF010000318.1:0-2864 GCA_040379905.1 Crocinitomicaceae bacterium | reverse complement strand
TGTTCATTAAGGTATTCACACGATCAGCGTTTCCATAATAAACACGGTTGTCTGCCAAATTTTCAGCAATTCCAGCAACAGTTGAATTGGCGCTCACTAAATCATTTTCAAATTTATTTCTCGCTTTTTGAAATTCATCCTCGGAAATCAATTCATTTTTTATCAATTCAATTTGTGCATCAAATTCGGATTGAATAGCGTCTAACTCCACTCCATTTGAAGCAATTGCGGCAAAAATCTCAACCCCTGCGTCTTCTAAAGCGAAATTAAAAGAGAACGCAAACGTCGCCATTTCCTTCTTTTCGACAATTGTTTTATTGATTCTTGAACTGCTTCCGCCAGAAAGAACTTCGTTAAGCATTTCCAGAGCATACGAATCTTCACTTCGTTGCTCAGGTAATTTGTATCCCATAAAAAGCGCCGGTAATTGAATGTTGTCATAAACTACATCCTTAATAACACCGTTTATTGGCGAGCGGTCTTTTTCTGTTCGTTTGATTTCAATTGGTTTAGCCGTCATAGAAGTGATTAATTTCTTAGCAGCAGGATCTTTTGAATTCAAGAAATCTTGTTTATCAAATTTTGACTTTGCGATTCCATAGCGTTTTTCAAAATCTGCATCCGATTGAGCGATAAAATCTCTATAAAGTGTAATAGCCTGACCTTTTGGCATCGATGCGAAGTACTTATCAATCCATTTTTTTGTTTGAGCAATATCCATGTCTCCTGCAATAGATAATGTAGCGTTCGATGGAACGTAATATGTTTTATAGAAATTGATATAGTCCTCTTCCTGGGCTGCGTCTAAGTGCTCCATACTTCCAATTGGAACCCAATTGTAAGGATGAGTTGGAAAAGCTCTTTTAAACATTTCGGTCAAAAACGAGGCATATGGTTGGTTATCCACACGCTGACGTTTCTCTTCTTTTACAACACTTCTTTGCGTTTCAATTCCTTTGATATCAACTTTTGCGTGAAGCATTCGCTCGCTTTCTAGCCAAAGTCCCAGTTCCAATTGATTAGATGGAAGGATTTCATAGTAATAAGTTCTGTCTTGTGAAGTATTTGCATTCAAGACTCCACCATTCTTCTCCACTAATTCACTGTATTTACCACGACCGATATTTTCTGAACCTTCAAACAATAAATGTTCGAAAAAGTGAGCGAAACCAGTTCTGTCGGTATTTTCATTTTTAGAACCTACGTGATACAAAACGGAAACCGCAACTATTGGTGTTGAGTGTTCCTCATGCAGAATGACGTGAATGCCATTGGGCAAATCGTATTCCACGAACTCGATTTTCTTTTGTGAAAAGACGCTTAAGCTTGTAAAAAGCACCATTCCAGATAATACAATTTTTCTCATCTTTAGATTTTTGCAGCGCTAAGGTAACTCAGAAAATTGAAATAAGAATCACAAAATGATGTGTGGTTATTAATTGAAATGAATGGAATGAATTGAATATGGTCTGAAATTTGGTTATTTTTGAAAACATGAAAATTTCAAGCCTACTTTTAATCTTATTTTTATCCTTCCAATCGCATGCACAAGGTGTCGTTCCGATGAAGGACTTCAATAACTTTTTTGTTTCGTTTCAAGATGGTTTTTTTCAGACAATTGAACTTCAACCTATCCTTGGATATAAAGCAGGAGATGAATTAGTGGCCTATGTTGATACCCGTGGAAACTTGCGTTTGTATGACGGAAAAAGTAGAAAAGACGTTACCAATCTCACAACAGAATATCAAGTTTCAGATCATTTGATGGGTTTCTATATTTCCGGTTCATTGCGTGCTTATTCAGAAGGGAAATTTGTACGATTAACGAACTTCGCTCGTGGTTTCTCGGTTAAAGACAGCATTATTGTATTTGAAGACACCCAATACAAATCTTTAAATGTTCATTACAACGGGGTTTCAACGCAATTAACTGCATTTTCGGAATTGGATTTCTTAAAACTTCCAAATTACATCGGTGAAAACATCGTGATTTATAAAGATAATGCTTTAAATGCATTCGCTTTTTGGAGAGGAAACACCTATGAAATCGGGAATTTTAATGAGGAAATCATAAATTACAATATCGGAACAGATGTTTTTTGCTTCAATGACCCATTTAATCAATCTTTTGTTGTCTTTGAAAATGGAAAATTTACAGATGTAGAGCAGTTGCATGTTAAAAAATATAAAAGTGGAAGAGGGTTTGTCGTTTATGAGGATATAAATGGCAACTTGTTTCGATTCGAAAATGGTGAAAAAACACAACTTTCTAATTTCTCAGCCTCATTTTGGGATGTTAAAGATGATATGGTTGTATGGTCCGAAAATAGTTATGTTTTTGCTTATACGAATGGATCAAAAGTTCAAGTAGCTAATTTTATCCCTCAAACCTATCTGATTAAGAACAACATATACGCTTTTAGAAACATTTACGGAGGTGTCAGTGCGCTTATTGATGGGAAATTAGAAGAAATAACTAATAATGCAGATGCAGAATTTGAAATATACGGAAATAAGGTTCTCGTAAAATTGTTTAACAAGACTAACATTGTTTTCAGTGAAGGGAAAAAATATTCGAATTAATCTTGGGTTGATTTCTTTTTTATTCGTCATTTCAAATCAATCATTTGCTCAGGTTCCAGCATTTGATCGTTTGGAACAGTTATTTCATCAAAAACACTATAAAATCGTTTATCGTAAAGCGAATCGTTTACTGAATAAACCTGAATTCGACAACTCCAAAATGCCAATTTATTACAAATCGATTAGCGCCTTGGAATTAGCAGCAAATCCCTTTTGGCTTAAAAGAAACGAGGCAGAATTCGAACGTGCAATAAACGATTTACTTGAAATTAAAAAAACCG
>JBEIKF010000317.1:0-2885 GCA_040379905.1 Crocinitomicaceae bacterium | reverse complement strand
ACCAAATCCAGTTAAAACGCATCGAAAATCAGTTGGTAATTTTACTTTTTGTAATTCTGACTCCACTTCCTTGCGATCTTGACATAAATGAGCAGGCTTCAACTCGAAGGATTCAGTTTTTAAACCATAAGTCAAAAAAGAATTGTAGCAACCTACAATTCCAGCGTAACGTCCGAAACCGATCATTCGCTTGTTGTGTTTGTCTTTAATTACTTCGTAATCGATTAACCTAATTTTATTATCTAAAATAGCTCGAAGTAACTTCTGATTGTATGGCTGTTTCTTGATTGTATGCGAAAAGAAAACAAATGTTTTATTCGGAATTAAATCAGTAATTTGAACCTCCTTTACTCCAAAAATGATCTCACACTCTTGCAACGAGTCAACTAATTCAATACCCTGTTCTTCATATTCCGAATCCTTGAATGTTCGAATTGGACTCCGTTGAACTTGAACTTTTACATTCGGATAAAGCGTTTCAATGGCTTTACATTGTTTCGGAGTCAGTGGAACCCGAAAATCAGGTGGGACCTTTCCTTCGCGGATAACGCCCAATTTAATCAAACTCATAATTTAAACTAACGGATTAGTGAGGAGGTAATTATCGATGAATTCACGCACGCAACCATCGCCTCCTTTTTTTGATAATACAATATGACATTGTGTTTTGACTGTATTCACGGCATTTGCTGGACATATCGACAACCCACTATTTTTCATTATTTCTAAATCGTTGATATCGTCTCCAATGATGGCAACTTCATCCAATTTGAAATTTAACTTCTGACACCAATCGTTTAATATTTCCAATTTTGGATCTCTTCCAACGTAACAATGCTGTATGCCAAGTAATTCGGCCCTTTTTTGAACCATGTTATTGGTAAACCCGGATGAAATGATTCCCACTTGAAAACCTGATTTTGTCAAGTGCATAATCCCCATCCCATCTTGGGTGTTATAACGTTTCATTTGGTCTCCGTTTTCAGAAACATACATTCCTCCATCGGTCATCACACCGTCTACATCGAGAATTAACAATTTGATTCTACTCAATTTATCTTTAAACAATTCAGGTCGAAAGAGTGGTTTGAAGAGCAAAGCCATTAGATCAACTTCGTATTCTTCACAAACCGCTTCCAAATCGTAAATTGTTAATTCGTGCACGTTTTCAACATCCAAATCGTTCAAGAAATCATCGAATTCGATTCCAAATTTAACGCAAAGACCTTTAATATTTTGCTCTAAATGCATTCTTAAATCATTTGATATCCAACACTTTGTGCAACAGGACGTAGTTCTTTTAGCAAGTTTTCAAATTCCTCAAAATTCAATTGCTGTGCAGCATCCGATTTGGCTACTTTCGGATTTGGATGAGACTCGATTAATAAACCATCAATTCCCATAGCAACGCACGCTTTTGATAACCTCGGAACACCATAGGCGTAACCCATGGCATGAGAAGGATCTAAAATTATAGGCAAATTTGTATGTTCTTGCAGCCATGCTACACCGCACAAATCAAGTGTAAATCTGGTTCCTGTTTCAAATGTTCGAATTCCGCGTTCGCAAAGAACAACATTTTCATTTCCTCCAGAAAGCACAAATTCAGCAGCTTGAACAAATTCTTGCAAGGTAGTTCCGAAACCACGTTTGATTAAAACAGGTTTCTTTATTTTTGAACAAGCACGTAAAATTCCTTGATCGTACATCGCCTTCGCTCCAACTTGGATGACATCCGTATATTCAATGATTTCATCAATGTGCGTTGCGTCGCGAGCTTCTGTAATAACGTTTAATCCATACTCCTCGCGCATTTTCGCAAGCAATTTCAAACCTTCAAGACCCAAACCTTGAAAGGAATAAGGACTCGTTCTTGGCTTGTAGCAGCCTCCACGCAAAGTAGTTAATCCTAATTTAACAAGTAATTCAGATGCCGAACGAATTTGCTCTTCGGACTCCACGGAACATGGTCCACCAATTAATATCGTGTTATTTGTATTTCCACCAATTTTGACTTTGCCAAAGCTAATTTCACGTTTTTCATTTTGGTATTTACGAGACGACAATTGCATATCGTTTGGAAAAACCCAAAATTGTTCAGTATGTGACTCCAAATTTGAAGGAACTTCCTTCACTCCAGATCCGGTAATTAAAACGTGTTTTTCATTATAAATAATGTGAAAAGCTTTGTTTTCCTCAGCTAATTTTGATGCAAGAGCTTGGTCTACAGTTGATTTTAAATGAATGATCATATTTCTCCTTTGATGAGGTGAACAAAATTAACAATTCCGACGGCATTTTGGTTCTCATTAACCACCGGTAAATACATAATTGGAAACGGACACTTTTTAATCAACTGTAACATTTCATAAACCGTTGAATGGGATTTAATTGCAATGGGATTTTTATTTATCAAATCAGTTGGCTGAATATCAGCTGGTTTATCTATTTTTTTCAGAAGAGCTTTTCGAATGTCAGCACTTGAAACCAAACCTACTAAAAGATTATTATTTTCTGTAACTAAGCTAAATCCAAAGTTTCCGCGTTCCACTTCCTCTAATATCGATTTCGTAGTTGCTGTGCTTAAATTCACATTTGGACATTCAGATAATGGAATCATAAAGTCTTCGATGCGATAATGCGATTCAATTTCACGTTTAGTTAAATTCATTAAGGCGTTACCGATACTTGGTCCGTTGAATAAATAAGACCCTGATACCGATGAGCTTACGCCCATATTTCGAAGAATAAATGATACTTCACCGTTTACACCTCCATCAACGTGTATTGATTTGGAAGGGTATTTTTTTCGGAATTGACGAATCTTTGAAAAATTCAATTTATCGAAAACGCCACCACTTTGTCCAGGAATAGTCGCCATGATT
>JBEIKF010000316.1:0-2887 GCA_040379905.1 Crocinitomicaceae bacterium | reverse complement strand
ATCAATTGAAATTGAACTTTGGCCTTCAAAGGAAAAGCCAAAATTCGAGAGGTTTGCTCCTGGTCTTGCTACGAGGTAGTTTTTGTAGCCACTGGGACCGCATGAATAGAGCATGTCAATTTGGTCGTACACATCATATTTCACAACTCCTCTGAAAGCAAATGTTCTTTCTGCTTTACCGGCCATGTGGGCAAGATAGAAATTATAGAATTCGTCTTTTTCAGATATTGGGTAAAGTTTCGAGTCGTTATTGCCCTTGTCGAATGTTAAGTCAACACGATACAAATCTGTTATTACAGAATCCAACTCGTTTATGGTTGCAATTTGATAGGCAATATTTGTCTGTTCCAAGTAGATTGCAATGTGATTCTTAATAGAATAAAATTCAATGTCTTCATTGCTTGTGAAATCAACATTTCTAATTTGTCCTCTATTTTGAATGTAACCATTAACGCCACATTCATTAATTACGTTTATCGGCAAGTACAGGTCATGCAGAAGCCACTTTGTATTTACATATTTGAATTTGCCTTCAGTTACTTCACTTTGTCCAACAACATAGATACTGTTGTCACTGTTGTCAATTACTATGCTTACTGGAGAGTCGTTTAAGTTTGAATCCCCGTTCCATCTTGCCTTGGCTATTAGATTTCCATCTATGCCAGAATATTTTAAAATAAGAAAGTCAATATTCTGCAATTTAAATGAACTACAACAGATTATTGGCTCTTCATCATTTTCTAATTTTAAATCTACTCCCTTATCATCAAATCCTTCTTCGTCATAATGCGCTGACCAAATTGTATTTCCGGTTATACCATTCATTTTGGACACGAAAACATCCTTTCCAGTACCGTCATTAGTCAAATAACCGCAAACAACTACATCACTGTTCGAAGTTAACTCCAATGCCAAACCTTCATCGTCAGTATTTGACGATCCATTTACACTTTGCTGCCATATAATATCATAGCTCGCTGAAAGTTTTAAAACCTTAACGTCCAATCCTTGTCCAGAATTTTTGACAGAACCAATGATGTATGTGTTATCATTTTCGTCTATAGCTACATCAGAAACACGGTTTATTCCGGCTGTATTTCCACCACTTAATCTGGAACCTAGAAACGCACCCGTTTGTGGTTGAAAATAAATCGCAGCCATTTTCCAGCTGTTAGCTGACTGCTGAGAAACACCAACAAGTGCTACTTGATTTCCATTAATCGCAATTTTCGTCCCTAAATCATTTAATCCAATTCCATCCCAAGTCGAAGTCCATAACTGTGTACCTGATGAGTTATATTTAATAGTGAGGAAATTACTTTGAGTACTCGAACCGAATGTAGATCCAACGATATACAAATTATTGATCTGATCAATTGATAAGCTAATACCACCATCGTAGGAATTTCCTGCACCATTGTAACTCTGTTGCCAAATTAAGCTACCTGTTGGTGAATATTTTATTGTAACGGCATTGTAATTTCCAACTGAAATATACTCTGCTCCTGTAATAATGATGTTACCTTGTGAATCTTGAACAAGGTCTGATGCGAAATCATCACCACCGCTGGTACCAGCATATTCAACATTCCACACGAGTTCATTTGCAGAAGTATGTTTAGATAAAATCATGTCGTAATTACCTTGTGCATTTAGGGTTGCGCCGCAACTATAGATATATCCATCACTGCCTTTGATTAATGAACTCTTGTAGTACATTTCTTGTGTGGCGAAGGAGTCATAATTCTCAAAGAATAATTCTTCACTTTGTTGAGCAAAGATTTCGGCTGAACGAGAATGTATGAGCGTTATTGATAGTAGCAGGAGTAAATACTTGTAATTCATAAACCTTTAGTTGTTTGTTATTTCCTTTTTTGTTTTGATTTCTTTTCTTGAAAGAACCGTAGTTCTTTCTAGAAATAAATTGTTTTTTGAGCAGGTTCAAAGCAAACACAAGTCCAATGGAATATCAATACGCATTTCCTCGTACTTTCTCTCATACACAATTCACGAATCGAAATCAGTGTCTCCGAAATAATCAGGTAATTTGAATTTTTCACATACGTACTTATACGTATTTTTATAATATGCCCCGAGCCCTAGTTGTAAAACAAATCGCTGTTTTTCAATGTGCTAATCGCAATTGCAGTTCGCATGTTAAAGGGAAATAATCACAAGAGAACTTTTATTGTTGAACTCCTTCCCTATTTTTGAAGAAACCATTAAAACAAAACTACCATGACATTCACTGGAAACGAAGGAGCTATTATTACACTTGCCGAAGGATCTGAAATGACTGCGAATTATCGTGCAACAATTAGTACAGGAGACGTTATCGGACATGCCATTGGGGCAAATTTGTTCAACTCAATCTTAAATCAAAGTGGATGTGTTGGAATTAGAATTTATTATGCTTTAGATGAGATGGGCGAAAAACAGCTAGTTTTAGTTGGTGTTGATACAAACGGAAATGACATAACCTCAGGTATTATTGTAGATAAATCTATTTCCTGTCCCACAAGATGTTCTTACAAGAACCCCTTGAATTCTTGATAGAGGTTTTTACCATAAGTTCTTATGGATTAAGAATTTTAGTGTTTTTCATTTTATTAATGAAATTCTCCAAGGAAAACGTCTTCCTGAAATTAGTCTTGATTTTAACTGGCGCTTCTTTAACAGCCGATATTCTGTCTCATATATTAATGAAACTGAATAAACCTACCTTATTTATAATAAGTTTCTATGTAATTCTAGAGCTGATAATTATTCAATTGATATTGAAGCCTCAGATGTAAAAACTTTATTAAATAAAGTTTTTAGCAGAAATCCAGAAGATTATGATCGATTTGGGGAATCAATTAAGTATAATCGAATTGTTGGGTATAGT
>JBEIKF010000315.1:0-2916 GCA_040379905.1 Crocinitomicaceae bacterium | reverse complement strand
TGACTTAACATTTGTTGGAGCGGGAAATACAGGGCTATGTCATTATTGGTCCAATAATACCGACTCATTTATTGTTCAATATACAAATGTTCCATACTGGACTGCATTAGCACCAGGGTTTACCGGTTCTAATAGCTTTCAAGTAATATTATCTGGGTTAGATAGTTCAATAACATTCCAATATCAAACAACAACCCCTTATACAGATCTCGTTGGATGTAATGACGTTACCGTAGGTATTGAAAATCTTGCAGGAAATATAGGTTTAGAATGTTATGCAGATTTAGTTCCTCCGGGTGCATATGCCATTAAATTTGAATATCCTGAAGTTGTTGGTATAGCTGTACAAGATGCTACTCCGTTTTGGAATCAGAATGTTGGGAGTAGAGGATTTTTTGTTTCTTCAGGAACGTTCCCTATTTCAGCTAATATCAAGAATGTTGGGAACGCAACCTTGACTTCGAACGTCATTGTAAATGAACAAATTCGAAATCAGGCATTCGTATTAGTTCATTCAGATATTGATACAGTTACTCCATTAAATGCAGGGGCATTTGTTACTCTAAATTTTAATCAACCAACCATTTATACTCCTGGGCAATATTCTTTTCAGGTATCAACAAATTGTTTGTCAGATATTAATCCAACCAATAATCAAATGGTTTCTGAAATTGAGGTTATTAATGCTTGCTCCTCAACCTCCATGTCGTATCATACAAGTGGAATACCTGATCAACAAGTAAGTTGGAATGCTGGTATTGGTGGAGATGACGGAATTGGTGTATTTTATAAACCGCCATTTTATCCAGTTACCATTAATTCATTGGATTTTTATATTCAATCAGCATCAGGAGATGGATTTGAAGCTGCTATATATGCTAATGATGGCGCATTTGGGGCACCTGGAACATTAATTTCATCCACTGCTGTTGCCGGAGGTTCGGTAATTTCGGGTGCATGGAACAATATACCATTAAGTAGTCCTGTAACTATTGATTCTGCAGGATTTTACGTAGTGTGGTTTCAATCTGGTCCAACTATTTTTATTGGTCTTGAAACCGCTTTCCCGATTTCAAGAAATACCTATGAGATATTAGATGGTGCATGGTCGGTATATCGTGAAAATGAAGATCAGGATGCATCCATTAGAGTTAATATTGTCCCTTCAGCGGGAATTGATAATACAACCAATTTAGTTTCAGGAACGATTTCTGCCAATCAAGCTGGAGCAGCATATCAATGGTTAGATTGTGGCAATGGCTTTGCAACCATTGCTGGCGCAACTAGCCAAAACTATACTCCTTCGGCCAATGGTTCTTATGCAGCATTAATTAATTTCGGAGGATGTGTAGACACTTCAGCTTGCGTCCTTATTAACAATGTGGGACTGGATGAAACGATTTTGAATAGTGCTAAAGTTTATCCCAATCCAGCTCAAAATGCTGTTAATATTGAGTTCTTGAATAACTTGAACCTTGATCAGGTGGATTTGCAAATTACTGATGTGGCTGGAAAAATAATTACCATACCTTTTAATTTCAGCAATTCTATGGTGCAATTGAATATTAGTGGATTAAGTAATGGAATATATAATTATCAGTTATTTGATTCCGGCAAATTGATTGCTATTGGCAAGTTTGTAAAACAATAAAATGAAGTTATAGCAAGCCTTATGGTAACTTTAAATATAGGACTTAGCTATTTAATATTTTTCTAACTCAATTTGATTTAGCTACAATTTGAAACTTATTGTTTATACTACTCAGTATCGCGAAGGAAGTGATATGTTTAAAAGGGCTGCTAAAACACTGGAAAGTGAGTTAAGGTCAAAAGGAGATGAGGTAATTTGTAAAGGAATTTTAAGCAAGAAGGACTTGGTTTCCCTTTTTTCGGAAATTACACAATCCGGAAAATTATTAGATGCTTATCATTTTGTGGGTCATTCTGGAATGTATGGACCAATGTATGGAACAAGGGCGTATCCTGAACAGTTTAGTCCGTATGAATTGCAAAATCTTAAAATTCCGTTTGCCCCTGATGCCAAGGCGTATTTTCATTGTTGCAGATCTGCCCGCTGGTTTGCCGCATTTTTTGCCAAAAGTCATCAGGTAGAAACCTTCGGTTATTATTGGTATACAGCGGTAACCAGCGATCGTAATAAATTTAAAAAGGTATCCAATATTCATCAACCTGTTTATACCATTGGTTGTAAGGGAAAAAAATCGCACGGAATTTTGGGTTCAATTAAAAAATATGGCAGGATTGAATCGCTAGAAACCATGAAATCCTTTAAACCTTCTGATTTTGCAGAGGATAGATCTTATGATCGGGTGGCTGCATTATATGATGAGGTTTTTCAGGATATTAAGGTTAGAAAGGATGAATGGAAATGGTTGAAGGAACATCTGCCTAAAAACGATCAACTGAATGTATTGGATATTGGATGTGGGAACGGTGCCTTATTAAAAGAGCTATCACCAATGATCAATTGCGGGTTTGGAGTAGATGTTTCTGAGGGTATTTTGGATAAAGCAAAGCTTTTGAATGCCAATAATAAGAATTTGGAATTCAGGCAATTAAACGGCCCTGTGCTGCCCATCGAATCTCAATCAATAGATGTGGTTACTTCCTTATTGTCTTTTCGATATTTGGATTGGGATCCCTTGATGGATGAGATAAGAAGGGTACTAAAACCTGGTGGGAAAGTGCTGATTATTGATATGGTTACCGTACCGGTTAAGGCTAAAGAATGGTCACGGTTTTTGATGCATAAAATCAAACAATTTTGGCAACGATTTTCCAACCAAGAATTTAATAAAAGACTTAAGCGATTGGTAAACGATCCTGATTGGAAATTTATGTTGAAATATAATCCAATTAGGGCTGAACATGAAATGAAATGGTATTTGGAAAGTC
>JBEIKF010000314.1:0-2933 GCA_040379905.1 Crocinitomicaceae bacterium | reverse complement strand
TGCAGGCTTCTTTGAATTGTTCTTGAACTCAAAAATAAATAAGTCCTTCGAATCATAAGGAATGGAATCTCGAACGATCTCAAGTGTTGTAAATTTTAATGTGGGTTTCGCTGGTTTCGGTTTTTTTTCAGCATTTTGACCATATATTGCACCAACAATAATTAAAGCAAAAGATAAAATAATGTGTTTCATTTTTCGAATTTTATAGAACAATAGTAAAACTAATTTTTGACTTGGTGATTTATTTAACAGAAAATTAAGAATTTTCAAAACATTCTAAAACATCGAGTATGGATGAATAGGTGTTTGATTTAATCTTGTGAAATTCATCTTTTCCTATCCAGATAATTTCAGTAATTCCTTCTTCCAATTGAGGTTTTGTATTCATTCCGCCCATATAATCGAGCATAAACCAATGTGTTTTTTTTAAGATCGATTTATTTTTGAATTCATAGGTGTGATAGGTGCTCGTCAGTTTTTTGCGAATTCTCATTTCTCCTTTTAAACCACATTCCTCTTGAATTTCACGAATTGCAGCGGATTCAGGGGTTTCGTTTTTTTCAATCTTACCTTTTGGGATGTCCCAACATCCGTTTCGTTTGATGAATAGAAAAAGGTTGCCATATTGTACAACTCCTCCTGAAGCTTCGATAAATTTAAAGTTTTGAAAAAAATCAAACATTGACTCCATTGCATTTTCTGTAAAGAGTTGATTTGTAGTTTCCAATTCATTATGTAAGGATTTGTAATCTTTGGCAATTAAAAAATTCATGTTCTTGAGATTACATAATTCCACATCTGTGAAAATAATTGACTTCTCTTCAATGAAAACTTTATATTTTTGCGCCATGATTCAAAACAAAGATAGCGCTTTCAAAATTGCAGAAATCTTATTACAAGTGAAAGCGGTTAAATTACAGCCAAATAATCCATTTACATGGGCTTCTGGATGGAAGTCACCAATTTATTGTGATAATCGAGTAACCTTGTCTTATCCATCGGCTCGAACGCACATTCGTCAAGCATTTGCGGAGTATATTGTTCAGAAATTCGGGAAACCTGACGCGATAGCAGGTGTTGCCACTGGAGGGATTCCTCAGGGAGTGCTGATTGCGCAAGAACTCGGAATACCTTTTATTTACGTTCGAAGTTCTGCAAAATCTCACGGAATGGGCAATATGGTGGAAGGAGCATATGAAGAGGGCCAACGTATTGTTGTGGTTGAAGATTTGATTTCAACAGGCGGTAGTAGTTTGAAAGCAGTTGAATCATTGAAGGAAGCCGGACTAGAAGTAAGAGGTTTGGCTGCAATTTTTACGTATGGATTTAAAGTTGCTCAAGAGAGTTTCAAAAAAGCGGGATGCCCATTCATAACTTTGACAGATTACTCTGTTTTAATTGAACAAGCGTTGAAATCCAACTATATCAATGAGAATGACTTAGCTCATTTACAGAGTTGGCGTGAAAATCCGTCATCTTGGATGCAAAATGGAGAATAATGGAATTAAAAAGTATTCAAGTTTCAGTTAAGGCTTCTAGGGCAGATATCATCTCTTTTCTTTCGAATTCAGAAAACCTTTGGTTAATCTTACCCCAAGATAAAATTTCAGATTTTAAAGCTAGCATGGAATCGTGCTCATTTAAAGTTCAAGGAGGAATCACCATTTCGCTAATTCAAAATGGCCATGAAGAAAATAAGTTATTCTTAAAATCTGGAGAAAAAACCCCTTTTCCTTTTAATTTGACGATACATTTGACTGAAAATGGTTCATTAACTGATGGTTACATTCATTTTGATGGTGAAGTGAATGCCTTCCTAAAAATGATGGTCGAGAAACCCCTCTCAGCGTTGTTCAATTACATGTCCGAAAAACTAAAAAGTCATTTTGAGCAATAGCGAATTTCTTTAATTCCGTATTCCCTTATTTCTTTTCCAACTTCAAGTTGAAGGAATCCATTTTCATTAATACCAATTATCTTACCCTCAAATTTTCCGTTTTCGTCTTCATAAAAAAATAGTTCATTTCTTCGATAAAGAAGCGATTCATACTCCGATTTAAGATTTATTATACTTTTTTGAATTTTTCCAAAAAGCGAATTCATTTGATTACACAATTCTTTAAAAAGGATCTCGATGGATATTTCTTTGTTTAACTCGATTTGTATGCTTGTTGCGTCAATTTCGCCAAAATTTACTTGATTTACATTCAAACCTATCCCAATTATAGAATTAGAAATGTATTCTCCAATCAATTGATTTTCTATTAGAACTCCAGCGATTTTTTTGTCTACTACGAAAACATCGTTCGGCCATTTTATTTGAGATTCAATGTTAAATATTCCTAATGTTTTAACAATGCAAATGCTTGTTATCCAAGTTAATTCGTGTTGTTTCGATACTGACAGTTTGTCGGGTTTTAAAATAAATGAAACCAATAAATTTTTTCCTGGGTCAGAATGCCAAATATTTCCACGTTGTCCCTTCCCAAAGGATTGTGAGTCTGCCAGAATTGCTGTTCCATTTTGACAAAGTTGGTCAGAAATCAATGTGGCAGCAAAATTGTTGGTAGAGTCAACGTGAGATAAATGTATAATTTCTCTTCCAAAAACGTTTACTATGGAATTTGATTGTTTCATATTAGAAGTTCAAAATTAAAATTTATCGACTAGATTTGTGTTTCAAGAATATATAAATGCGAAAAACTAAGAAAATTACTGAATCCGAACTATTGTGTCAAACAATTGTTGAAGGAATGCAGGAGAATAAAGCGAAGGATATAGTGGTGCTTGATTTAAGACATTTGGATAGTGCGGTTTGTGACTTTTTTGTTATTTGTAGTGGAGAATCAAGCACACAAGTGGATGGGATCAGTAATTCAGTTACGCGATTTACACGAAAAAATTTGAAAGAAAAACCTTGGCACATAGAAGGA
>JBEIKF010000313.1:0-2936 GCA_040379905.1 Crocinitomicaceae bacterium | reverse complement strand
GCAATTCTATTGATTAAACCTCAATTTGAAGTTGGAAAAGGAAATTTAAATAAACACGGAATAGTCACCGATACAAAATTATATACCGAAACAATCGAACGAATAAAATCAATGTGTGCCCTAAATCAATTAGAATTTATAGATTTTATCGAATCTCCAATCCTTGGTGGTGATGGGAATCGTGAATTTCTTAGCTATTTTCGCAAATTGAAAACGACATAAGATGAAAAACTCTTTTTTTGTTACTGGAATAGGCACCGATGTTGGAAAAACGGTGTGTTGCGCCATACTTTGCGAACTGTTTGGAGCAGATTATTGGAAACCTGTTCAATCAGGAAGTGAAACGGATGCGTCTCGAATTAGACATCTCGTTTCAAGTAAAATAACCATTTTCGAAGAACGATATGCTTTGACTCAACCTCTCTCACCACACGCGGCAGCTGCAATCGATAAGGTTGAAATTGGTTTAGAAGACTTTCAATTACCAGAATTTCAAAGAACTTTAATCATTGAAGGAGCCGGTGGACTCCTCGTTCCAATTAACAAGAAAGGTTTTACGATTGCAGATTTAATTAAACACCTCAATCAAGAAGTCATTTTGATTTCAAAACATTATCTGGGAAGTATCAACCATACTTTACTCACGATTGAAGCCTTAAAAAGTCGTGAAATTCCAATCAAAGGAATCATTTTCAACGGACAAGAACTTCCGCAAACCGAGGAAATCATTGAAAAAATAAGCGGTGTCAAAACTTTATTCAGCATTCCTGAATTCGAGTCCATTGATAAGCAAAGCATTACTAACTTTGCAAACAAATTAAAAGAGGAAAAATTTCCTGCAATGTTTCTTTAAATGAATTGGCAATCCGAGGACGAAAAATATGTTTGGCACCCATTTACGCAAGTAAAAACGGAGCAAAATCCATTGGTGATAACTCATGCCATTGACGCGACACTTATTGCTTCCGATGGATCAAAATACTTAGATTGTAATTCATCCTGGTGGGTAAATGTTCACGGACACGGAAATGAACACATTGCCGATGCATTACAGGACCAATTTCATCAAATTGATCACGTCATTTTTGCGGGTGTAACACATCCAAAAGCGATTGAACTTGCTAAACGCATTTGTGAAAAACTGAACAATGACCTGACTAAAGTTTTCTATTCCGATAATGGCTCAACGGCAGTGGAAGTCGCGCTTAAAAGGGCCATTCAATATTGGCACAATCAAAAAGTAAATCGACCCCGAATTTTAGCTTTAGAGGGCGCATATCACGGGGATACCTTTGGCGCGATGTCTGTAGGTGAGCGTGATTGTTTCAACGTTCCGTTTGAACCTTATTTTTTTGAAGTAACTTATCTACCTTTTCCTACTTCCGAAATGGAAGAAGAAATTCTAATAAATGCTGAAAACCTTTTAAAATCGCGTGAATTCGGTTGTTTGATTTTAGAACCCCTAATTCAAGGTTCAGCAGGAATGAGAATCTATTCGATTTCATTTTTGGAAAAACTCACAACAATTGCAAAAAAATATGGCACGTTGGTTATTTACGACGAAATAATGACTGCCTTTGGGAGAACTGGAAAGTTATTTGCTTTTGAGCACACCCAAGTTCAACCCGATATAATTTGTTTATCAAAAGGCTTAACAGGTGGAGTTCTTCCTTTGGGTCTCACAGTTACAACTCAATCTATTTTTGATGCGTTTTTATCTGAGGAAAGAGTTAAAGCCTTTCTTCACGGGCATTCGTTTACAGGAAATCCATTAGCTTGTGCTGCCGCATGTGCTAGTCTGGATTTATTTGAAAAAGAGGAAACCTGGGCTGAAATAGATGCAATAGGCAAAAGAAATGCTGCTTTTATTGAGACAATAAAATTAAACCCACAAGTAAAAGATGTTCGGGGTATCGGAACTATTTTAGCAATTGAACTGAACGATTCGGAAAGTGGTTATTTTTCCCAAATAAAAGAAATTGCTTATCCCTACTTTTTAGAAAACGGGCTGCTTCTAAGACCATTAGGCAATGTCATTTTCATCAATCCACCTTATTGTTTAACGGAAGACGAACAGCAATATATCTTTGATGTTATCACGAGTTTTTTAAATGAATTAAATGGGAATTAACGAATTATATAAAGTCTTTGCGGATGTTGACTTTCAGGCAAATCGGTTACTTAAAACCAAGCCTGTATCCCTCGAATTATTAATTCAATTCGATAAGTTAGTTGAAGATGTTCGACCTGAAATTATTCACATGGATTTATCGGAAGATATCAATGCATCGTTTCAAGATCTTGGAAGAATAAATGTGAATTTGGATCCTAATCTAAGTTTTGGACAAAAAATGATGAATATCCTGCTCATAGGATTTTATAAAAAACGGGTTAAATCGAAGAAAAGAGAAATTTATTTTCGTGAAGAAATATTAGTCAGAAAGTTGTCATTTCAACACATTGAAACTCATCTTAAAGAGCATTAATGGAGTCAAAACTAGATAGGGATTATTGGTCAAAACGTTACCAAAAGAACGAAACCGGTTGGGACGTAGGAACTCCCTCAACACCATTAAAAGAATACATTGATCAATTAGAAAATAAAAACATCAAAATTCTAATTCCCGGATGCGGAAATGCCTATGAAGCTCAATATCTTTTCGAAAATGGATTCAAGAATGTTTTTGTAATCGACCTCGCTCCTATTCCACTTGAAAATCTTAAAAAACGTGTTCCAGATTTTCCTTCGAATCAATTATTGGAAGGCGACTTTTTTGAGTTAACAAATCAGTTCGATTTAATTCTCGAACAAACTATGTTCTGTGCAATCGATCCACGCTTAAGAATGAATTATGCGCGAAAAGCGTCTGAACTTTTGGTTGAAAAAGGGAAATTAGTCGGCGTATTATTTAATCGTGAATTTGACGGTGGCCCTC
>JBEIKF010000312.1:0-2940 GCA_040379905.1 Crocinitomicaceae bacterium | reverse complement strand
TTGATCTGAAATAACCAACCCTAAATTTACATCGTCCTCTACAAGAAGAATTTTGATTTTCATTTCAACATCAAATATACAAAAAAACCAAAGGCTTCAGATTTTCATCCGAAGCCTTTAGTATCAACCTAACCTACTACTACTTTGCAAATATACCACTTTTTTATTTGAATTGTTAACTCATGTTTCCCTTTTAACCATTTTTTTTACAAAAGTGATTTGTTTTAATTGAAATTCAGATAGTTTGAGAATTGTCTATAACCCTTTATCTTTGCTAAAAAATAAGCATGGCAACAATATTCGTAGTTGATGACGATGAAGACATTCGTGAACTACTAAAGTACAATTTAGAGAAGAGTGGTCACCAGGTCGTTCAATGCGAAAATGGATTAGTTTGTCTTGAAAAAATCAATTCTTGTAAACCAGACTTAATTCTTCTGGATGTCATGATGCCTGGGATGGATGGCATAGAAGTTTGTGAAGCTCTAAAATCTTCTCAGGAAAATAAAGATATATTAATTTGTTTTTTAACAGCAAGAAACGAAGATTACAGTCAAATAGCCGGTTTGGAAGCAGGAGGAGACGATTATGTTGCAAAACCCGTAAAACCGAAAGTACTTATCAGTCGAGTTAATGCGTTATTAAGGAGAAAAGAAACCGTATCGCCTAACCCCACTGAAACCATTGAATTTCAAATAAATCGCGAGAAATATGTAATGGTAAAAGACGGACAAGAAGTTCATTTGCCACGCAAAGAATTCGAATTACTCGCGTTGCTTTCTTCACGACCAAACCATGTCTTTAAACGAGATGTGATTTTGGAAACGGTATGGGGAACTGACATTGTAGTGGGAGACCGCACAATCGATGTTCATATTCGTAAACTGCGCGAAAAAATAGGTGATAAATACATATCAACTGTAAAGGGTATTGGTTACAAATTCAATGATTGATTTGGAACGATTGTTGGTAATTCTTTTAAAAATATGTTTATGAAAAATTCCACTATACATTTCATTTTTTGTTTTTTGTCTTTCTCATTTACTTCATCGTCACAATCGACTTTTGAAAATGAATTCACTTCCGTAAAAATCGAGCTATCGAAATGGGACCCCATTCGTGGTGAGTGGTTGGCAAACTCAATTATTGCACTTGCAGACAAAAAATCGATTCCAGATAGGACATTTCCTGAGGAATTTACGCCTTATCAAATGGCTACCATGATTCCGCTTGAACAACGAAGGGGTATTAGTCAATCCATTTCACAAGGAAGAAATTCGGGAACGCCTCAAAATTCAAATCAATGGAATATAGCGGAAATGATTTTTAATCACAGTTTTTGTGCCACATTGTTGGGCAGAAGTTACGGCGACCCTCATCTTAGATCATTTGACCAAGCAACATATTCATTCCAAACAGTTGGTGAATTTGTTGTTGCAAAATCAACAAAAGATCATTTTGAAGTTCAAGCTCGACAAAGTCCACAAGACAGAAACTTCTCCTTGAATTCAGCTGTTGCCATGAATGTTGCTGGTGATCGACTTTGCTACTACAGTAGAGAAAAACCCGATGGTAATTTCAGCCCTTGGAGGCTTAATGGACAGCCAATATCTTTAAATGGAAGAACCTATTTTTTGCCAAACGGGGGCACATTAAGCTTAAACGGTAGATTCTATACGGTTTCTTGGCCTACAGGAGAAAATGTAATTGTTGAAAGCCGTTCAGGACAATTTGGATTTGTTAATTTGACGGTTGAAGTATTTGATTGCGACGGGGGTGGATTTGAAGGGTTATTGGGTAATGCGAATGGAATCATGGAAGATGATTTCAATGGCCGATCTTCGAATAGACAACGTCCTGTTTATGCTTCTTTTTCATCTTTTGGAAATCCCCTTCTTCAACAAGCTACTGCAAATGCTGAGCGAGAATATTTAAACTTTTTAACCCGTGATTTTGCTGAAGATTGGCGCGTTACTGATCAAACTACTTTATTTGACTATGTAATTGGTTCGTCAACCTCTAGTTTCACAGATCGTACATTTCCCATGGAGCATTTTACAGTTTCAGATTTACCTAACGATAGGCGAGAAACTTCTCGAAGAAGATGTCAGGAAATGGGAATTTCGGAAAACGAAATGCCAGGTTGCATTTTTGATAATGGTTTTTTGAATTTAAATCCAAGCCCTGTTCCTGTTGCCAATAATCCGGCAAGAGATATTAATCTTGTTAGATTAAACAAGCCCATTATAAATAATAATTTGGGTGTCTTTTCAAACAATGGTAATAATTCAAATCCATTACCAATAGCTGAACCAAATTCTATGGAGATAGAGAAGGTCCCCGTTGGAAAAGAATCCAAAGAAAATAATATCCCAACGAATACTTTTGAGATTAAAACACCTAAAAATAATCCACCACCAAAGAATCCTGAACCCATAAAAACACCATCGCCAGCGCCGCCAGCCAAATCACCAAGCATCAAAGGAGGTAGTATGACGATAAAAAAGGGTTGAAGCTTTTTTGACGGTTTAACATATCAAAGGTATACTCATTGAAAATTGAGAACACCCATATTTAGTTATTCCGTTTGTGTAATTTAAACTAAATATGCCTTTTAATCAAAATTCAGCACGATTATCTATAATTTCTTACAAATTCTCGCCAATCCATTTTAGTACTATCAAAGGTAAATAAAGGTAAAATACCTCGCTCCGAAAGTTGTTTGTCAAGCGTTCTCGCGTACAAGAATTTTGCGATTTCAAAACGATTTTCTTCAAACGTCAATGTTTCGATGATTTTGTAGGCTTGTTGATGATAAACACAACTTGAAAAAAGGTCTTTTTTTATCGTTTCTACTTTGTCATCCTCGAAAGATTGTGATTTTAAATCTATCATAAATCCATCAAAGTCTACAATGGTTTTTGTACAATTAGTATTCGA
>JBEIKF010000311.1:0-2984 GCA_040379905.1 Crocinitomicaceae bacterium | reverse complement strand
CAACTTTAACGGAAGTTACCGTCTACTCGCAAGGCGCACAATTGCACCACAAGGCAAACTTCAACGTGAAAGTTGGCGTCACTGAAATCATTGTTGAAGGAATTAGTCCGTACATCGATGCTCGAAGTATACAAGTGAAAGCTATTGGAAATGTTGTTATTCTAGACAGTAAGTTTTCAACCTATTACCCTCAGCCAACTGCAGTTTCCGTTGATGGAATTCCGTTGAAAATTAAAAAGGACATAAAACTATTGGAAGATTCTTTGAAAATAATGGCATTTGACATTCAAGAAATTCAAGACGAAATAGATGTACTGAATGCTACCAAAAATATATTAACCAATAACGGTGTAATTCGTGGACAAGGAAAAGTAAATGACTCGCTGAATTTATTGAAACAAGCTGTAGATTACTATTCACTGAAAATGGTGGAATTGAATAAAAAATTGCTTGTATTAAATAAAAGAAAACAGGAACGCGTGGAGAAAAAACGAGGAATGGATGAGCGTTTACAGGACTATCGGAATTATGAAAACAATGGGAATTACAGTCCGCAGGAGAATGCCAAGCCAATTCCAAGAGTAACCATAACCGTTTCTAGTAAGGAACTAGTAACTGGAAAATTAAATCTCTCCTATGTTGTAACTAACGCTGGTTGGACACCTTATTACGATTTGCGTAGCGAGGCATCAACTGGGAAATTAAGTTTGACATACAAAGCGCAAGTTTATCAAAATACCGGGTTAGATTGGAATGAAGTAAAATTGAATATTTCTACAAATAACCCGCGAGCAAATAAAACAAAACCTGAGTTAAATCCTTGGTATATTGATTATACAGCTTACAGAAAAGTGACTGAGAAAAAATCAAAAATGGAATATCTTTCAGAAACAAATGCAATTCCACAAGCTGCTTTTAATCAAGGATTTACATTAAACGAAGATGTTAAAGATGCCATGACCGCTGATCAATTCACGACAGTTGTTCATCACTTAATTGCCGCTGAATTTAAAATTGATTTGCCTTACAACATTAAGTCAAATAACGAACAGCACATGGTTCTCATCAAACAAGCCGAATTGGATACCAAATTCAAATATTACAGCGTTCCGAAAATGGATGCAGGTGTTTATTTAGTAGCACAAATGACGAAATTGGATGAGCTACAGCTCGTTCCTGCAAAAGCCAATATCTATTTCGATGGTTCATACATTGGAGAAACGTACATTGACCCAACAACAATGGACGATACACTAAATCTGTCTTTAGGAAAAGATCCAAATATCGTAGTAAAACGCACGCTTTTGAAAAAGGATTGTAAAGAGAAAATCATAGGGGAAAAGAAAGAACGAACGTTTGCCTACCAATTTGAAGTATTAAATTTGAAATCATCAGCAATCGAATTAGTCATTCAAGATCAGCTACCAGTTACACAGAATGCGGATATTACAATTGAAGCCACTGAATTGTCTAAAGGAAAACAAGATGACGTTTCCGGTCTTATTGAATGGACGTTGAATTTGAAAGGAAAAGAAACCAAGAAATTCGACTTCAATTTCAAGGTCAAGCACGCGAAGGATAAAATAATTAATATTTAAGATTCCATTCACTAAAAACGAAAAGAGGCTATCTGTTGATAGCCTCTTTTTTTTATCTACACTAATTCTAAATTCAAAACGGACAAAGTAAAGGACGAAATCAAATGCTACATTTAGTCGATTGTCATTATCACACGCTGGATGAGATAACAGAGTTTGAGAGAGAACATTGAAATATAAACTTCCTACTTCAAAAACATCTTTAATGAAAGTGACAGTTTTTCTCGAATCTCAGTACGATCAATGATGTAATCCAAAAATCCGTGTTCCAATAAGAATTCTGATGTTTGAAATCCATCTGGTAAATCGCGACCAATTGTTTCTTTCACGACCCTCGGTCCGGCAAAAGCTATCAAAGCACCAGGTTCAGCAATATTAATATCTCCCAACATCGCAAAGGATGCTGTTACTCCACCCGTTGTAGGATCGGTTAAATAGGAAATATATGGCAGGCCAACCTCAGAAAGTTGACTAAGCTTACCGGATACTTTAGCCATTTGCATAAGTGAATATCCCGCCTCCATCATACGCGCTCCACCAGACTTGGAAATGATCATAAATGGTGCCTTAAGTTTAATCGCTTCATCAATGGCACGTGCAATCTTTTCACCCATTACAGACCCCATAGATCCGCCAATAAAATTGAAATCCATCGCCGCAATTACGAAATCTTGCCCTTCTAATTTTCCTTTTGCAGATCGAATTGCGTCCTTCAATCCAGTTGATTTCTGTGATGCTTTGATACGGTCCTTATACTTCTTGGTATCTTCAAAAACCAAAGGGTCACCGGATGTTAATTCTTGAGCGATTTCCTCGTACTCAGAATCATCAAAAATCAGTTGAAAATACTCTTCCGAACCAATTCGCTCGTGATGCGAGCAACGCTCACAAACATAATTTTGCTTCGCTAAATCATCCGAGGTATACAGGGTCTTACAATTCGAACAACGAACCCAAAGACCTTCTGGAGTTTCTTTCTTTTCACTGGTTGAAGTGGTAATTCCTTCTTTATTTCTTTTAAACCAACTGCTCATAATTCAAATTTATAAGGTATTAATGTTGTTCAAATCTGCAAATGAATGTTCAAGACGTTTGTTGAAGGTCAATTCACCTTCACGCATCCATTTTCGCGGATCATAATATTTTTTATTTGGAACGTCATCTCCTTCCGGATTTCCTATTTGAGTTTTCAGATAATCGATTTTTGCCGTAACGTAATCACGAACTCCTTCCGTAAATGCGAATTGAAGATCGGTATCAATGTTCATTACCCCACTCATACTTCCAGCTGCAATAAATAGGGTAGGGTGCTTGGCAGCTAGCGTAATCGCACCATGACCTCCCATGGACAAGCCAGTGATGGCTCGAGATTCTTTTTGTGCCAGT
>JBEIKF010000310.1:0-2999 GCA_040379905.1 Crocinitomicaceae bacterium | reverse complement strand
GGGTCCACGATTTCGAGTTCCAAATGAAGAAGTGATATTTGAACATTAGGGTTGAGTTTCGAATTGCGAATGGGGTAATTGAGAATTGCGAAAGTGATAGTTGCGAACGGGTAATTTATAGTTTCGTTAGTTAATCGTTCGCAATTCAAAGTTGAATAGTTATAAATCAAATCTCCGCTCCTTCACAATAGCCTTTTCAAGCTTTTCGATAAATTCATCTCTAGGGATTTCAATTGCGCCGTAACGAAGAACATTATCGTTTATATACTGTGAGTCGAGTAACTCAAATTCATTTTTTCGTAATATTTGAATCAACTGATGAAAAGCCACTTTTGACGCATTGGAAACCAAACTAAACATGGATTCCCCGTAGAAAACAGCCCCAATTTGAACACCATACAATCCGCCAACCAATTCGTTATCAATATAAGTTTCAACCGAATGCGCAAACCCCAATTTGTTTAATTCTGTATAAGCTTGAATCATTTCTTCTGAAATCCAAATGCCATCACCATAAAATCGAGGTTTAGAACAATAGCGCATAACTTCCTCAAATTGCTGATTGATTCGAATTTCAAACATATTTTTATTCAAAACCGAACGCAATGACTTGGAAGGCTTATACGTATCAATTGGAATTATCGATCTTGGATCCGGAGAATACCAATTAATTTTACCATTTGGAGCTGCCATAGGAAATACACCCTGACAATAAGCAGAAAACAATAATTTCGTGTTTAAATTTTGATTCGGCTTTTTCAATTCAAATTTTTCTGCTAAAAATAGAAAGAAAATCGCTTCTAAGCCTTTGTCAATTGATTACATAGAAAAGCACAATGTTTACAAGATTTCATACATTCTTGGCAACAAGGATGATGCGAAGCGTGTTTCGAACATTCTTCCGCACATGCTTTGCAAACTTTTGAGCATAATTCATACAAGTCAGTTCTAAATTTAGACCCTCTCGCTTCATACCTCAAACAAAGTGAACAAAAATCAGCACAGTCGCGACAAATAGCAATGCATTCATTATTACGTTGAATGATTGAATCCGTAACACAAATTTCACAATTAATAATGCAAGCTTGAAAAGCGTCCGTTAATTCTTTAAAATTTTTCATATAAATCGTTTTCAAACAAATTTCCGAATGCTAAATGTCAGATGAATTACACTACAAAAGGATTATTTTTCGAGAATATGAGTTTAGTGATTTTGATACAAATAATGAGAAGTTTATTACAATTCATTGATACACCTAATAAATAATTTTATTGAAAAAAAATGAATCTATCCAAATCTTTAAATGAGGCCTATATCGAGGCTAGAACGAGACTTCAAACAATTAACAATTCAACTGACAGAGAATGATTTAAGAAAGACTCTTTCACCTTCCTCAAATTCAATCGGTTTTTTAATACAACACATTGCTGATGTTGAACTACTTTTTTCAAAAAACGTATTCAAATCATTAGACATTAATGTAAGAGCAAAAACCATTATAGAAAAAAAGGATACTGGTGAATGGACTAATTTGATTGAAATATTAGCTTATTTGGAGGAAGCAAGAAGTAAAATTTATTATGCCATTCATATTCAAGGCGATAATTCATGGAATGATCTAGTTACAACAAATGAATTTGGAACAAAATCAAAAATAGAGGCATTTGGAAGAATAATATCCCACACGGCATATCACGCTGGACAAATTGGAATGATTTTGAAATACGGAAAAACGAACTAGCTCTTTTTGACCTTGATGGCATTCCACCCTTTATGGCCTTTTACACGTTCAAAAGTTACATGATCATTTTCTGAAATCGAATCTACAAGACCGTTGATATGCACAAAAATTGTTTCTTGAGTCAACTGATCCTTAATAAATCCGTAGCCTTTCGAAGTGTTAAAAAATGCCACTTTTCCCTTTCTTACTTTTTCTTCTGGTTCTTCTTCTCTGCGTTGAATGCCTATTTCAATTGATTCTGCATTCACTGATTTACGGGCCTTCGGATCAATCGGTTCATCAGTAATGTTTCCAAATTCATCAACATAAGCCATCATGCTTTCCAAGGAACCGCCTTTAGACGAAGCCTTTCTCTCTTCCTTCTTTAATAATTTATCTTGTTTCTTTTTTTGCTTATTCTTCTCTTTATCCTTCTTTAGGTAGGTTTCTTGCGATTTCGCCATTTATTTCTATTCCGTTTTTAATTAGTTAATTATAGATTTTACAAAAACGAAAGAAAAATCATAAAAATTTTAGGATAAAATAATTCGAATTGGTCTACTAGACAAAGTTAAACATATTAACTGAATGTTGAAGAATAATATCAATAAATGGTTTAAAACCGATTCAAACTTATTTTTTTACTCTTAATACCAATTACATATCATAAATTGTAACGATATTCCAGATGATCAAAATTAATTTCGCTAAAGAAATTTAATCGAATTATCAATAACTTTGATGAAAATTGCAGTTATGAAAATTAAATTAGTCAAACTCTTTGGACCACATTCCTTTCTATTATTTTTGGTCGTATTTGGATTAATCAGTACTTCCTTCTCTCAGTGTATCAATCCCGCTCAAATTGATTCAACTGTTATGTGTCCGATGAACTATGAACCAGTTTGCGGGTGCAACGGAATTACCTATTCAAATAGTTGTATAGCACAATTTTACGGAGGTGTGACATCATGGATTCCAGGTGAATGCAACGGAAACAACTCATGTATAAATCCTTCTCAGATTGACTCAACAGCAATATGTCCAACAATATTTGAACCTGTTTGTGGATGCGATAGTGTTACATATTCAAATAGTTGTGTCGCACAATTTTACGGTGGTGTTACCTCTTGGACTTTGGGTCCTTGTCAGACTCAAATTCAATTCGCGGATTCATGTACTAACCTCGACAACATCGATTTTGGTGACTGTACCCTATTTCTTGGCTACGGTTTAATTAATGGCATTTGCACACCAATTAGCGGCTGTGGAACAATT